>JADJRB010000004.1 GCA_016712445.1 Acidobacteriota bacterium
GCCGACCTCCATGCGCAGTGTGTGGACGCTCGGCGGCACATACACCACGGTGAACGCCTGCTCCAGCATGCGGCCGGTGCCGAGCGCAGTGGCGGCAGCAGACCCGAAGCCGGCGCGCGCTGCCCAGCACGTCGCCAAGCGCGGCGGGGGTGATCGGTACCGCGTCCAGCGGCCATGGTGCCGCCGGGTCAGGAGGGTCAGATCGTCGTAGATCGTGATCTGCGCCAGCGGCTCGCCTGCGGTGACGACCACGTCGAGCGCGCGGGGGCCAGTCTTCAGCGTGTTCGGTTCATACCGCACTTGCCTCTTCTTCTGCATCGCTTTACAGCGTGATCAAGGACTTCGGCGCCGCCTGGGTAGCTATGCGCGTGGCCGCACGCCGTACCTTGTGGAGCTGACTCGCCAGGTTCCGTAGCGCGTCGAGCTGTGTCACGTGTCGCGACCAGGTCCGCATACGGTATTTCGAGGCGCGCGGCCGCGCGCTGTTGCTGCGCCAGGCGATCGATCGTCCCCAGTCGAACGCCTCGTCTACCTCGCCCGGCACGCTCTCCACCTCGTACTCGTCGTAGTTTGCCAGGGTATTCGTGGTCTTGCCAAAAAGGGAAGCCCACGAGATCCCAGGCCGAGACCCCGTACGCCTGGGCGCTTGCAAGCCGCAGCGTCGCGCCGAACAGCTGGAGCGGCACATCGCTAGGCAACGGCTTGATGCAGCAGGTCGAACGCCAGATCCTCGTCGATAGACGCAGCCATCGGTGCGATCGGCACGCTCAGCCCCAGCGGCGTGTGCTGGAAACATGTGCCAGAGCAAGAGCGTGAGCGGCGCGTCGGGGTAGGTATATCGCTCACGTCATCGACCAGCGCCTGCAACGCCGTAGCCGTGGGAACGCGGGCGGGGAATCCTGATGAAGTGGGCACGTCATCCATCCACTCCGCACTAACGGCCGTGGAACATGCCGATCGTCTCCTCGGGCGTATCTTCATTGATTGTAGGGCGTAAGTCCATCGCCACATTCATCGCCCGGCCAGCGCAGCAGAAGCCCCCGCCGTTCGACCAGTTGCCAGAAAGCTGCGCAACACCCCAACAGCCGGAGGAGCGTCACCGGCATGGCGTCGACGTGCGACCGTGATAAAAGTCGGGGAACTGCTCATAGATCAGCGCCGCCCCGGACAGTCCAACCGGATAGGCGCTGGCCTCCCCAGGGGGCAATGCGCACTGCGTCGCGGTGAGGTCTACCAGTCGAGTAGGATGGTAGACGCGATGGCGGGCACGCGATCGACGCGGGCGCATAGCGCAGCTCCTCTCACTTTCGGGCCATGAAACGTCGGCGGCTTCTTCCCAGACCACTGCGGATCGTTCTCCGTAGCGAGCGCCTCGCCAATTGTCATCTGCTCGCGCATGAAAGCCGGTCGAGCACGGCGCCATTGGCTGTGCTGTTCTACGGTGTGCGGGCCAGCGGCGCGGCGGCGAGCCATGGCGCCAGATCCGCGCCGCGCAGCCCCTGGTGCCCGCGCGCTTGACGAACTCACCGTCTCGGTGCCGTCGCGCGCCCCCTCTGCACGGTGGCGCCCGCCACATCGGTGGAACCCATCGCCAGCAGTTGCTGGCGGATCGCCTCATTGTCGGTCGCGGCCGGGACACTGAACCTGCCCGGCCACACCACGATCTTGGTCGTCAGACGTAGACATAAGTGGTTCCTCTGTTCTGCTATACTGCTGCCATGCGGCGCGGGGAGGTGGTTCCTGCGCCCCCGCCCGGCCGCGTCAACGGTCGTTACCTTTATTTACTCCAATGCCCGGAACGTGCGGGCAGTCCAGGAAATGACTCTGTGCGTAGCGAGTCCCGTCGCGAGTTCCACGAAATGTCCGTCAACGCGAACGGCACCTTGCGAATGGCGCGCCCAGGCCGCGTGCCGCCGCAGCCGCACGTTAACGCACGATCCTGGGTCTGGCGGCGGTGAGCTCGTTAGGCCGTGGCTTTGGCCGGCGCGGCATAGACCGAGGAAAACGACCCGCAGGGGTATTCATGCCGCCACCACCAGATAGTTTTGTTGGGTTTGCGCGGCCCACCAGCGCATCGCCCGCACGCTCCGCGCGGATGGCTGCGATGTCGGTGGCAACAGCGCCCGGATAGCGGTCGCCAGCGTCGAGTCCGTCCGAACCGCGCTACGCGATCCCAGCTGTAGCGTACGGTCGAGTGATCCAGCCCGGCCCAGCAGGCTGCCACCGTTGCCGTTGCGACAGGTGCAGCCCGGAAGTGTTGCGCGGGCGTCATGCCGCCACCTGGCGCGCAAACGCCACATCGCGCGCGTGCGGCCTCGTCCGGTCAGTGCCGCGACCGGAGAGGCCAAAGTGCCCGTCCACCCGCGCGATCACCTGTTCGATTGTCACAAGGCTTCTTATCCTGTGCCGGCGCCGCAGCAGTAACTCACGGTATCCCGGCACAGGTCAGATGGACAGCTCGGGCCATGCCCAGAAAGATCCGAACCTGGCCATGCGCGGCCTATGGTCGGCACGCGCCATATTGCTGGTATCATACGGTCGGCCGCGTAGGTGCAGCGCGCGTCCAGGATCTCGTGGAACAGCGTGGCATTTGCGTGGTCGAGTCGTCCATCCTGCCCGGCGCGTGATACCCGTGCCAAGATCAGTCCAGCATCAGCAGATCCACCAGCATGAGCGCCTGCACGCGTTCGTCGGCCGAATTGTCGCGGAAGCCACTGGGCGCACGAACACCCTACAGCAGTTGCGCGACTGTCGCATAGGCCACGCGCCATCCTGCCAACGCGTAGTGGACCATCGGTAAACAGCCGCAGCCAAGTGCGACTTGGCCACGCCGGCCGGCCTGCACGAGGTACAGCCAGCCGCGCGGCTCTGTTGCATAGCGCTGTGCGATGTCGCGGCACGCCGCAGCCGTCGCCGTTCTTGGCGTATACTCGGCCGGTATCTCGATCGGTGAAGGCGACTTCGGCCAGTTTGCTCATCCCTGTGCAGCCAAACCAGGTGTTGATCGCGCCGGCGCATCCGGCCCACCGATTACGCGCAGCGATCTTACAGCGGCAAGGGAAGATCTGGGCAAAGTGCGGGCGTCCCCGTAGGGGACGGCCTGCAGTAGCCGGCACCGCCACAATCAGGGCAGTGCGGGCCGGTGGCGGAATGTGTGCCGGCTCTGTGCAGGGCGCGGGCGGCGCGCTGAGCACCCCACCCAGTGCGACCTCCGAGACAGCCACGCTCCCCGGTCGGGGCTGCGGTCTGCGGCGGCCGCGCGGACGCTCCGCCACCACCCGCCCCCGCATCGGCACTCCGTCGATCCACACCAGCGGATCGGGGCTTGGGGCTGCGTCCATAGCTGATGTCACTTCCCATATGCGCCCTCCACGCGCCAACGGTTGAGGATGTTTCGTACCTTCGCAACGGAGTTAACGGTTCGTCATGCTGCCGGCCAGGATTGCCCGGCCGACCCAGTACCACAACCGCAGCGTGGGTGGCGGTGCTGGTGCCCGCTTGCGAGCAGCCAGATGCGCAACTGGCAAAGGCGCATCACATGCATCCGCCCACAAGTCGAATGGATGTGGCCAGGCAATACCCATGCCCCCCGCAGGCGGGTATTGCCGGCTGACGATCTGCGCGCGTGCGCATGATCTCCTCCTCCCCCTCCATGCTCCTCCATGTGATCCCTGGGGATCAGTGATCTGATCCCTGGGGGATTGGTCTGATCCCTGGGGGATGAGTGATCTGATCCCTGGGGGATCGGGGCTCGATCCCTGGGGGATCCTCGTGATGTGATGCCGCAGGGGAGTGAGTCTGATCCCCTGGGGGATGGGGTCCGATCCTTCGGGGGATCAGTGCGGGGTCAAAAATCGAGCTGACCGTTAGGCGGCGTGTAGTACGATCGGCGCGCCCCACTGCAGAACATCCAGCGCGATCGCGCGGATTGCTGGTCGAGCGTCCGCAGGTCGATGGTGCAGATCGGTCGCGACTGCGCGAAGCCAGCGGATGCCTCTCTTCGCCGGCCAGACAACATGAGACCGAGATCATGAGATCGTCGCACCAGCGCGCAATGTATTTTTGGTCTCCTTGGCGCGCGCCGCGATTTTGCGCGTGCCGAAACCCTTTTCGCGGGGAACGCCGCCGATGAGCCAGCGAACCGCGATCCAGACACACACAGCTGTTCTTTGCTGGCGGTGCGTTCGAGCACAATGAGCGGGATGTGTCGGGCCGCCAGACGGCCGGGTCGATCGCCGGCGGCTTGAGAAAGACGATGTCCATAGGTTCTTGCCGCCGGAGCAGGCACCCGGCGGCGTGACTCAGGCAGACGGTAGCGGAATGAGTCTCGACAGGCTGCGGCGATGACGCGCAGGTCGCCGCACGTGGTTGCAGCGGCCGCGTCCGCCGTAAATGCCGCTGCCTGCTGCGGCGACCATAGTGGCGAGCGCATCCCGGATCGCGATACAGCGCGCCTGCGGGACAATGATGTCGGCCCGAACGACGACCCGTGGGTTTGCGAATGACGATGGGCGCTTATGGCTATCCGGCCGGAAGGGACGACCCGACCACAACGAACGCCCGGGCCTTAATGACCAGGCCGTTCAGGTGGTCGTTGCGCGCCGTCTCCGCCTCCCACTGCCGCGCCTGCGCCTCCCGGCGGGTCGCGCAGCAGCGCCCTGAGCGACGCGGGCCTTGAGCTGGGCGGCAGTCGCACCGTCGTCATGTCAATGCTGGGCGTCACGAGCGCCCCTGCCGCGTCGGCACGAGCAGGGGCGAGCAGCCAATCCGGCGGCGCCTGATTGGCAAGCCCGACCAGCGTGATATGGCTGGCCGACGAGGGGCGTCCAGCCCCCCTCGAGATGGAGGTGCCCCGCCCACGGCGTGAGCTCGTTGGGCCGATCGCCCCGTCGATCGCGGCCCAGCCGCCTGCGCGACGTGGCGAGGGCACCACACGAGGCCGAGTGCGCGGGTGTCGCCGGGCGCACCGCGCACCCCGGCGGCGAAGCCCGGCACCGGGGGCGAACGAGTCGAGCGCGCGCCGAGATGTGGCATGATGCGCGCATCGGGCAGCCAGCGGAACAGAAGCAGATCGCCAGGTCGGGCGTAGCACGCCCGTGCCGGGACAGAATGGCAGTTTGACGAACGATGATTGTCTCCTATGCCAGTGCTGCTGCGGCGCACGCGCGTCACCTGCTCGCGCGCCGCATCCATGAGACGCCCGCATTGCTGATCCCGATGCAGCAATGCGGGCGTCGCTGTTTCTCGCTACTCCCGTGTGTCAAGTTGGGGCGCACCTCCTTCCTGCTGATGAAAGTCTCGAGACGACTGTTTTCTTATGGGACTCATGGGCGCAGTCCAGGACGGAACGGAGCTATTGGTGACGAATTGACCACAGCGATCGATCGCTTTCGACGATCGCACGCCCAAGCGCCGATCGCCCGCAACCATCGCCCGCCACCGCGCCGCGCCGCATGCGTGGCGGGACTGGCGCGCGCGACGCGACCGCATCGATGGAGCCTACCGCCGTGACGCTGGTCGAGCTGCGGAGTATGTGCGCTACCTGCTCATCGAGCATGTGCCGCACAGCACCAACCCCCGCCGGCCGGCAGTCGCGCGGCGCGGCCTCTCGCCGAATGCCGTGCGGAGTGCCCGCAACATCATCCGCGCGCCTATGCTCTTCGCGTTGAGTCGGCGATCTTTGCGCCGGAGTGGCGCGTGTGGTTGCAGCAGAGCTGGCTGCCATCGCCGGGCGATCGTGAGATCCAGGATCGCGCGTACTGGGACGCGGCCACCGTGACCGCGCGGTGCGCGGCAGCCGGCGACGATGAGGATGGGCGGGCGGTGCCGCGCGATGATCTGGGCTGATTCACGAGAGCGGTGATGGTGCCTCGACGAGCTGTGTCGCCCGGGCATCGATGCCGACACCGACTGCGCGCGCCGCCGTGCCCGGATTGTGGGAAAGGTCGGAAAAAGCGCTGGGTCTACTGGGCGCTGCGTCCGCCACGGCGCTGGATGCCTATCTCGCCGTGCGGCGTGGGCCGGACGCGGGCGCAGGCTGCGCGGCACCAGCGCCCACAACAATGGCCAGGCGTCTCGGACGATGGCGCTGCGCGCAGATTGCGTCTGGCGCGGAAGGCCGGCGTCACGCTCCCACCGGGCGCTCCGATCCACGCCGGACGGCATGTGTTCGCCCACCTGATGCCTCGATGGCGGCGCGGCGATCCGGAGATCGCCGACCTGATGGGTATGGCGATGTCCGCACGACCATGCTACCCGCACGAGCGCCCCGGTAATTCCTCCGAGCCGATCCCACGCCCGCGCACTCCACCAGGCCGATCCCGCCGCAGACTCATAATCGCCAGGTCACTGGTTCAAGTCCAGCACCGGCGACCAGTGCGTACGCGCGACATCGCGAATTAGTGTCAATTCGACTTCAACGCGCCACGCGGGCTTGCGTATTTGCATACGGTATAAAGAGCTGTGGCTTGGATTTGCCGCATCGTGTTGTGGCATCGGCATAGGCGCAATACCCGAGAGCAGTATGATGACCCCTCGTGGAGGATTTGATTGACCTTGGCGCCCCCAACCACGGGCCAACACGAGCACGTTTGAGGGGCTGATCAACGCACCGTGCGTTTTCGCTCGGCGCGGCCATAAAGAACATAGTGTGCGTTCCCTGTCGTGGGACGGTACCCGCCCGCACTGGAGGATGTATGGAAACGGCTCCAACCCATCCTGCCGCGATCCGGCGTGGCATCATTCGCACCTGGCAGCGGCCGCCGAAGGCAAGATCGCGGTCGTCGTCGGGGCGTTTGTGCGGAGCTGCTGCGGAGCGACCCCTGATCGGGGCTGTACTGCCAGCCACGAACGGCAGCACCGCTAACCCCCAGCATCCCGCGTACCGGCTGTTGCGGCAGAGTCGACCAGCGCGGCCACGGCAGCACCTGAACCGACGAGTGCGCCGAGCGCCGCGCCCGCGCCGCCTACGGCGATCCCAGCCACGTCAACCGTGGTACGCGAACGGGGCGTGATGTTCAAGGCCGATCTGGGTGCGCAGTGGCCGCTCACGGTTGACGCGATCCGGCTGCGGTGCGTTGAGTCATCGGGCGCGAACTAGTGTTCGATGCGGACGGCACAACTCTACGCCTTAAATGGCACGGCCAAAGGGACGGAGCACTACGCCGACCTTGGGCCAATCCGGCGAGACGATCCGCTGACCCGGGCTAAAGATCTTGTTGCAGCCGCTTTTGACATGTGGATTGCCACTGTGCCGTGATAGTGAGCGAACACTATCGAGGCGTCGTCGATCGCGTGGCGTTCACAGCGTCCAACGGATCGGACGCGCAGCCACGCGGGGCATGGTCGATCCGTAGACACTATGCGCACGTCGCAGCAGTCCTCGTCGATGCGCGGGGCCATAGCGTGCCCGGCGGAAACCGATCCACCACGGACACCCCACGCCTCCGCGCATCCGCGCAGCGGTCCAGCTCAGCGCAGATGGCGCTGAGCTACGAGAGTCGGCGCAGATGGCGCCCAACATCCCAACGGGACGGTTCAGATCCGTGATGTTGTCAAGGCGTTTGCGCCTGACACAGACCTCGCCGCGATCGTGGTGGATGGGCGGCGAAAGACGATCAAAAAGCCCGGCGATGGCAACGCTGTGTTACGCAGAGGCGACGTGGCCGGGCATGGTGATGCTATTCGCTGCGTACTGAGTGACGATCCGCGAAGGCACATAGTATCGTGTCGGGGTGTTATGCCCGACAACACCTATAGGTAGCCGTGGTGCGACTTGACTCTCGCCCCCACAGCCACCCATAAGTAATCCCATCGATCATATTCCAAGATATCCCTCCACACCCACCCCATAGGTTACACGCACAGTTTATACAGAATTTTCCTCATCGAACCGCTTCCCGTGCTCCCACGCTCAAGGCGCGCTAATGCCTTGCGCTCGATCTCCCGCCTGTTCTGCAACTTGATCCGGGTGATTTTTTCTCCCCAGCTTAGCCTGACGTTCCAGGCGTAGTTGCAGCGCCTTGGACACACGATTTTCGCCACTATGCTCCTCTGATGAGTATCGTTTATATGAACGATACACCTTACGTACGTGTCAAGCCCCAAAATTGGCCGCTATATATCTCAAATTGGGACTTGACACGTACATATTTAGTAGTATAATGTACCTATAAGCGAACACGAAGGGCCAGGAAAGGAATACACAAATGCCGCAGTCAAGTTCAATCGGGCGGATCGGGACTTCGCAGTGTACTTCGATGGTGAGATCATCGGCTACGGCGCGACGGGCCGAAGAGGCCGAGCAGATCAAGTTCGAGGACATGGCGCGGCGGGCACAGTAAAGCTGACGGCAGCCCCCGGTGGAGAAGCTACGGCAGGGGAGGTGAATCAGACCTCCCACCAAACCATCAGCAAGGAGATTTCACAGCCATTGTTTGAGACGTGTGCAGTCGGTGGTCGCGGCGCTGGAAGAGCGGGCGCAACAGGTCAGAGAGATCGCGCGCCTCTGGCTTCGCGATTACCGCGAATGACGCGCAGGTGACCCTGACCCAGCTATGGTTAACACCTATTTGCTGAAGCATTTTAACCGCTTATACTTAAGGGGCCTTGTTCTACTGGGAAAGGGCATCCTTGGCCTCGCAGGTGCTGCGGGCGATCGGCTCATCCTGTCGGGAAGTCAGGGCGGAGCCACGATCTGGCGACAAAGCGCTGCGCGGGCGGCGTGTGGGTAAGTAGGCCGTCGTGCAAGGCGACGGCCTTCCACTGGCACGGCGCGCTGATCGCAGGGATTTGAGCGCGCCGAAGAGCTGGCGATGCTGGCATCGATGACCTGCCGTCGCTGTTCGAGTGCCGCACGCGGATTTTTGCGACGATCCGTCTCTGGCCGACGAGCAGCGCGGTGCCAGTGCGCTTGGCGCGCGGCTGGCACAGGCGCGCGCCTGTATCGCACAGGATGTCGGCGACTGGTTCTAGGTGGTGCAGGCGGGGCGGCTGTGGTGGCCGTTTCGGGTGGAGGCAGCCAATGTCCACATCGATATCGGGGGTAACACCGGCAGCCGACCGACCCCGATCGGGAGTTGCTGCTGCTGTACGAGGCGCCCGTGCCACTCCCGCCCGCCGACTGACTCTGCTGCGACCTTACCGGCGTGGCGTGTTCGCCGTCTTTGATCCACGACCCGCTCGTGTGCGTGCGCTGTTGGCCAGCGCCAGGTGGCGATCGAGGCGGCGGCGCTGCGCCTGGCGGCGGCGCAAGGATCGAGCCTGCCACCGTGCCGCCCAGCGAGGCGGCACGGCGGGAGGCGCCGATCGGTACCGCATCACGCGCGCCCGTGGGCGCGCCGTGGAGGCCGCGTAGATGCGCGAGCAGCCGCCCCACAACTCCGGCGCCCAGCGGCCGGCCGCACGGCGAGCGCGTGCTGGCGTATGCGCAAATGTTGATGCGCACGAAGGGCTATGGATGGTCGAAGGCGCTCGCCACGGCCGCGAGCCTGCTTGCCCCGGACGGGCAGCGCACGGCCTAGATCATTGACGCGCTGCGCGGTGGTCGCACCCACCACCCCGAGCGAGGCCTCGGCACCGCGCGGCGAACCATCAGGAGGTATGGAATGCTATGCTATTTGGAGAGCGCTCCGATCGGCGGTGGCCCGGTCGGTGGCCCACCCCCGCCCCCGCCACCGCCACCACCGAGCGACGCACCGACCAGCGCGCCGATCGGCGGGCGCGACTAGCCAAACGCGCGGCCGCGCTGCACGAGGCGCCGCACCGCGCAGGGAACCACGCGCCCTATCGCGGCAGGAGATTGCCGCGATAGGGCAGAAAGAAGGACACAACATGGTGCATGTATTTCTGCTCCCGTACGAAGCGCGGGGCCGCGCCAGCCTCTCGGGGAGCGCGGTCAACGCGGGAGGAGGAACCGTCTCTAGCTGGCATGTCATATGTCGGCGCGATCTGGTCGCCGGCCGCGCAGGGTGTGTGGCCGTGTTTATCAAGGGATCATTCCTGGTTGCCGACAGTGTGGACGAGGCGCTGTCGGCCTACACCGCCCGTCTGCCATTGGTAGACAGCCCCGAATGCGCAATGCGGTCATTCAGGGTGCATGAGCCGCTCGAGCAGTGGGATGCCGAATACGTGCGGCTGGCCCACGGTGGGGCTGGCCCACGGCCATACGATCGGCCGCGCTCGCGGTAACTGTAGCGGTGGCCCACGGTGCTGCGCCGTGGGCCACCGGAGGAGGAATATGGCAGACGATACCATCACCTTCCGGCGCGGCCCGGCGCGGCGCCCAGCGCCGCGCGTGACCGATCCACTACTCCAGTGGGCCACCGGCCTCCAGACGAACGAACGGCGGATCTACGCCGGCTGGCTGGTCGAGGTCGGCACGCACGCCGCGCTCGACGACGCCATGGGCGCGGCCGGATTTAGCCAGGTCACGATCAAGCATGGCAGCGGCACGATGGTCACGCATTGGGCAGTCGAGACGGCCGACCTGTTTGTGATTACCGAGGGTGTGCAATCGATCGGCGAGATGCAGCACACCGACGAGCGCTACGGCATCGCCTTCGGCTGGCGCACGCTCGACGGCGGCCGGCAGCAGTCGGTCATGCGCTTTCGCGGCTTCCTGGCCGAGCTGCTCCAAGTGGGGTTTTACGAGCCATTACTCATCACGGCCAAGAGCACCCTGACCGGCGATCTGATCGCCGCGCTCACCCGCCAGTACGAGGTACTGGATGCCGTCGATGCCTTTCGCACGCTCGGTGGGCAGCCGCCGCTCCAGCCGCCGTTCTACGCCTGCAGCATCCCGCTCGGCCCTGGCCAGGAGGTTACGCGCGGCAGTGGCGGACAGACCAAAGCGATTACGCCGCCGGTCGCGGTCATTCCCGCGCCGATCACCAAAGCGTACATTCGCAGCCACTGGATCAGGCGTGAATGGGTCGGGCTGGTCGAGGGCATGGTCGCCGACACGGTGCGCTGGTCGATTGCGGCCAGTGCCCAGATCGCGGCCGGCGACGAGCCACCGCGGGAGGCCTAGCGATGTGGGAGACTCCCGTCGAAGAGGCGCCGCGCCAGCAGTGGCGCCGGCGCCTGCAGCAGCGGCGCTGCCTGGTGTGCGGCACGCGCGATCTGGCTAATCGCGCGACGAGCTATTTCTGCGCCACGCACATCGGTACGCATCGATACTGCTCGCGCTGCGAGACGCTGCGTTCCACGGCCGAGCATGGTCGAGATGCGCGCTGCCGCAGCTGTGCCAGCGCCTACGCGTTGGCGCGGTATCATGCGCAGCCAGACAGTACGCTCTATCGGATATGCCTCCGGCAGATAGCCGCGCGCCGGCAGACCCGCGCCGATCAGCTTATGGCGGCGCTGCGCCGCCGGATCGCGCTCGCCGACCTGGTGCGCGCGACACCAGAGTGGACGTGGCGCCGGCGGGCGGCACTGGTTGGCGGGAACGCTACCCAGCTCGCCGCCAGCTACCGCCGGCAGTGCGCCGGCGCGCTGGGCGATGTGGACGCCGCCGATCGCGCACGCAAACGGCGATGAGTTTCGTGGTATCGGACGCGCTGTATATCTTGGCGCAGTAGCCGGGGGGCGTCAGCGCGCCGCGGGGCGGGGCGCGGGCGAGGGGGAAAGGAGGGACGATGAACAACGGGGAACAAGGAATTGTCGAAAAGTTCTCCATCGGTAACAACGGGGGGCAGACGCTGATCGACCGGGGGGGGGGGGGGGCGGCGAGGGGGGGGGGGGGGGGGGGGGGGGGGGGGGGCCGCTGGTCAATGCGGTGGTCGCCTGCTTCAAAGGCGGCGTCCAGTGGGCCGAGCGCAAGGGTAACGAGGATATATCCGATCTGGCCGATGCGCTGTCAGACTACGGCCACTCGCTCGCACTGGAGGCACGCCATGAGCGCGAGCGGGCTGCAGCGACGCCATGACTCCTGATCAAGGCGCGGCGCTCCTCGCCGCGATCAGTGCGCAGGTCAGCCCGGCCGATCGTGCCGCGATCGGGGCGTGGGCCGAACGCATCCTTGCCAATGTCGGCTTGCTGCACGATGCGCTCGACGGGCGCATCGTGCTTGTAGGCTTTGACCCGCAGGCGCAGGAGCCGCTCTGGGATATTCCTGGGGGGCCGCCAGCGACGCTGGCATGGCTGTTCCGGCGGCGGGATTAGGGGGTGCCTGGTGGTGATACGTGGCATGCTCCGGCATGCCCACAAGTGACACATGGAGGGCGTATGTATTTCCAGTTCGAGCCGGGGGACGGCTCGTCGTATCGGGTGATGTTCGCCCGGTCTCCTGGACGTGGATTCGTCCGGGAGTACCTGATCTTCGGGATTGCGGAGGGGGACTCCGATCCCGGCTGCTGGTTCGCGTTCAATACGCCGCGCGTGGGCTACGAGTCGTTCGCGGCCCATCTGTTCGCCCAGACGGCGACGAGCGAGGATCTGGTGTTGGCGGCGTGGATGGTGTGGCGCGCGCTGATTGGCGCGGCCGTCTCGGAGGTTCCGTTCGGCTGGCGCGCCGACTGGCGGCGGCAGCTGCCGGCGGACGCACGATAATGTGATGTCCACAATTGTAGACATCACATAGGAGAGAACCTATGGCGAAGGATCTAAACAAGGTGATGATCATCGGGCGGCTTGGGGCCGACCCCGAGCTGCGGTATACGCAAGGCGGGCAGGCGATCTGCTCATTCCGCGTGGCCAGCGGCCGGAGCTGGCGCGACGCCGGCGGCAATCAGCACGAGGACACGGAGTGGTTCCGCGTGGTGGCCTGGGACAAGCTGGGGGAGACCTGCACCCAGTACCTGACCAAGGGCAGTCGGGTCTATGTCGAGGGCCGGCTGCAAACGCGCAAGTGGCAGGACGCAACAGGCCAGGATCGCTACAGCACCGAGGTGGTGGCCGGCGACATGATCATGCTCGACAGTCGGCGCGAGATCGGCGGCGGCACGCCGCCCCAGGGGCCGGATAGTGCCGACCCTGGGATTCCCGATGCGGAGCCAGGCGACGACGACGTGCTGTTCCCCACCCGTGGGGCCGCGCCGGCGCAGACCCGTCCGCCGGCCACGCGCCATGTCCCCGGCGTGCGGAAATCGAGCGCAGGCGCCGTCAAGGCGTTTGCAGATGAGGATCTGCCATTCTAGGAGGGGGTATGCGGGCACGGAAATGTACACCCGACGAGGCCGCACAGTGGGGTGGCTCCGACGAGGCGCAGGTATCAGCGGAGATGCTGCGCGATCGGCTCGCCGATCGGCGGGGCATCACCCGGATTGATACCCACGGCGCGGCCGGCGGCGAGCATGCCTGGCGCGCACGGGTCTACACGGCCGGCGGCGAGCTGCATCGGCAGTTTGCCGATCGCGCGTATGGTGGGCCGCTCGGTGCGCTGGAGGCGGCCGTCGCGTGGCGCGAGTGTACTCGCGCGGCGGTTGGCCCACGGCCCCCACGACGCGGGCAGACGGTGCGGGTGGTGCGCGCCGAGTATGCGCGCATGTGCGGCTGGCTCGCCTATGCCGCCACCACCAGGCGCTATTTTGCTGACGGTGCCCACGGCGGGCGAATGGCTAGCTATGCGACCGCCCGCGCATGGCTGGCAGCACAGGAGGCGTGATGTTTCTCGCCTGGTTCGACGACAATCCTAAGAAGACGACGGGGATTAAGATCGCGGAGGCAATTGCCGCCTACATGGCGCGCTTCCAGGTACGGCCGACCGTCGTATTGGTTAACGCGGCCGACCTGGTCGAGGTTCCTGGCGTGACGATCCGCGCGGTCGGCTACGTCCGCGCGAATACGTTTTGGGTGGGACAGGAAGGGGATGCGTGATCGTGTGGCGCTGTCGGATCGCGGCGGATTCTTCGCACAAGAATCCGCCCGAAATACCCGCGAAAACCCCTTGACAGTCCACGAAGACTAGTGTATACTAGTCCTCGTGGACATATGAAATGCGGCGAACCGAGTGGCGAGTCGCACCAGCAGCGGGGCAAGTGCCCCGGAAAGGAACTCCAATGACGACCATCGAGATCCCCAGCATCCTCACCGCGAACACCTACTTCTGGCGCCCAGGCTCCTCGGCCAGCGCGCGCCGCTCAAACGAGGCCCGCCACGCCGCTGAAGTGCAGCAGTTCCTCAATCGCCACGCCGAAGCGCTGGCGGCCGCAGGCGTCACGGTCGAGTTTTCGTACGACGAGAGCTGCAACAACGTCTATAAGTCAGTCGCTATCTACAAGGATGGTGTCAGGAAGGATATTCGCGCCCTGAAGAAGGCGCTCGGCATCAAGTAGCTAGTCGTGGTGCGAGGCGGCTCGCTACCGCCTCGCACCACCGTCGAGTCGGTAGCACCGCGCCGAGTGGCGCGGCGAGAGGAGGGAACCATGAAAGCAGCATACCTGTACGACTGGCGCGAGAAGAACATGCTAATCAGCGGCAACGAGTTGGCGATGCTGTTCGCTGAAGTGCTCGGCGACCCGAGCCCGGCGGGAAAGACGCCGATCGATCTGGTCTACGAGGCCGGGAGCAGCAGCCGCCGTCTACACGAAAGCGGGCAAGCGTTCGTGGCGCGCGAGCGCGCGAATCGCATCGCGTTCGAGGCGCGAGTGCGCGAGGCACTGGCAAAGCATGGGCTGGAATGGTAGCTTCCCCGTTTTCGGGCCTTGATCGCGCCGAGTGGCGCGGTGGGCATAGGCGGCGAGTGCCGCAAGGAGTCACCGTGAAGCTGATCTATCACCTGTCGGACGACGCACGGAAACGCCTCTTCGTCGAGATTGGCCGGGATCCCGGCCAAGTGCAGTCACTGGAGATCGACCCGGCCGACCTGAGCCAGGAGGAACGCGCGCTGCTGGCCGAGCTCGGGGCGATCCCGAGCGGCGCGGCGCACCTCCAATTCGAGGAGTGGGGTGGCTGGCAGCCGGCAGCGGCGTGGCTGCGGCTGGAGTCGCCAGCCGCCAATGCGACCGAGCTGCTCGCCGCCTACCGCGACGCCCGCGCCGCCGGGCGGGCGCGTGTGGACGCGGCCGAGTCCGAGCGCATCGAAGAGGCGATCGCCGCGTTCCGCGCGTGGCGCGAGCCGCATCGGCCGGGCATGCTCAACACGAGCATGTACAAGCGCTCGCCGCGCCGCCAGGAGTGGATCGCGGCCCACGCCGAGGCGGTTGCGCACGCGGACGAGATCGCGCGCAGGATTGAGGCGCAGCGCGACCGGGAGGCCGCTGCCAAAGAGGCCGAGAAGCAAGCGCGCCTGGCCGAGCGAAAAGTGTGGGCGCTGGAATACGGCAGCCCCCGGCTGCGCAAGTGCGTCGAAGGCGACTATGACTGCCAGCGCCTCTACGTGTTCGAGCGCGCGGCGCGCGAACACCCCGGCTACATCGTCGACTTCGACGATAGGGGGAACTGGAAGGCACGCAGCGGGCCGAGCGAAGCCGCGCTGGACGAGGCCGCCCGCGTGGGCGGGGAAGTAGTCTGGATCACGGCCATGCCGGGGATCGACTACGAGGAGGAGGAGCCGGGCGAGGCCGTGGTCATTCACGGCTATCTCGGCAAGTACGACCTGATACGGTTCATATAGAGTTCAATCCGCGTGGGGGGCGGCGTGCTCCGTCGCCCCCCACGCATACCGGAGGCGCCACACCATGTTCGACGCGCAGCAGATCACGGAGTGGGTTGTCGTGCAGATGGCGACCCACCTACAGTCAGTTCACATGCGCCTTTTCTGGGCGAGCGAGCCCGAGGCCAATCCGGCCTATAGCCTACAAGTGTGGCAGTCCCGTCAGTCAAGCCCGCTCCGCGAGGAGATCGGGCTGCTCTGCCGCGTGGCGAATGGCCAGCTGCTGCGCGAGATTGCCAGCGCGCAGCAGCTGGCCGAGATCGCCGACACGGTGCAGGGCGTTGTTGAGATTACGGCCGGCCCACCGCTGCTGAGCCAGTACACAATCGACGACGCATATTTTGCAACGCCGATTGGCGAGCTGGTGGCGATCGTCATGGCCTGGCAGCGCGGCGACGATCTCATCAGCTTTATGGACGCCGGCCGATTGCTGGTCGCGGCGGGCCTGACTTCGCACGCGCCAGGTGGGGTCGAGTCGCGTGAGATTGCGAAAGCGCTGGAGTCCCGTGTGCGCAGGATGGTCGAGCGCGGCGAACTCCAGCGCTATCGTAATCCCACGCCGGATGGGGCGACGCGTGGCGCGTGGGTACTCAGTCGCGTCGAGGTCGAGCGGCACATTGCTGCTCGGCTGGCGGAGCTGGGCGAGGATGACGGATGATGGGATGTCCGCAATGCGGGGCGGCCGTGCAGACGCGGCTCACGCTCTGCGCGCGCTGTCGCGTGGAGGGTTGGGAAGACGGCCCGCATCATCTGGATGGGGCCGCGCTGACGATGTACCTCGATCGCCAGCGCGGTGAACGACCCAAAATGCCGCAGGGCTGGTATCGGTGCGACGATGGGGCGGAGCGAGGTGCCGCTGGTCGCAGAACAAGCGGACAAGGTGGTACGAACGTACGATTCCAGCGGTGGTGGTTGGCGCTGGTTTCTGGCATAGCCGCCGCCATCGTGCGGCAGAAGGAGCACAATCATGGGGATCGTTTATTTCGTAGCGGTGGATGCCCCTCGTGGCGAGTGTCACGTCTTCGTTCTCGACTCTGAGCGATTAAATGACGATGGGATATGGCAGGATCTCGGCGATGTGGAGGGGCCATTCGCCTCGCAAGCAGACGCCGAGCAGCGTGAAGCGGAGCTTCGCGCGCATTTCGACAGTGTGCAGCTAATATAAATATGTAATGAGCTGCCGCCTGCGTAGGTGGCAGCGTTGTTAAAGATCAGCCGCCATCTGGGCGGCAGAAGGGAGCAAATCATGCAACTATTTCCTACGAAGGCCGAAGCCGAAGCAGAGCGCCGCACATATCGAAGCGGCGGGCTTGAGCCGATATGTGTGTCAGCGGCGCGAGCCGAATTCCTCGGTGTCCCCGAGGACTGGGACGCCGATGCGTGGGTGCTACTCTCCACGCTGGGGGGCAGCATGGCCCCTGGCGATAACAGGGGGCTCATTTCGCTACTGGGCTATCGCAATGCCCAGATCGAGGTGCGCCGCCGCCCCGGTCTGCCAGGCATTGATCTAAAACAGGCGATTATGCGGGCGCGCGAATATCGTTTCTAGTTTCTCCCGCCCCGCCCCGGCCTCACCCGTCGGGGCGCCCCTGTGCCACCGGTACACCCCCTCATGTGTGCCGTAGTACTTTAGCCCATGGAGGCAGGGGACTTGAACAAAACCCGACTTATGTACTATACTTCGTTCCAGGTTTTCGCCCGAATTGCCCTCTCAGGAGCCGATCATGACCGACCGTGTCCGCACCTCGATCGCCGCCGCAGCCCCGATGGTTGTCGCCGACAGTGGCGACGCCGAGCTGATCCAGCTCTGGATTGATAGCCATCGGAAGAGCGCGAAAACCCGTGCGCAGTATCGGCGCGTGGCCGATCGACTGTGCGCGTGGATGGCGGCGAACACGACGGCCCTGCCCCGGCTTACGCTGCGCGAGCTGCTCGATTTCGCCGAGACATTGGCGGACATGGCGCCGAACAGCCAGAAGGCGATCTTATCGGCGGTCAAAAGCCTGCTGACATTTGCGCAGAAGACCGGCTACTGCCAGTACAACGTCGGGGCCGCGCTCGAGGTGGCCAAGACCAAGAACACACTGGCCGCGCGGATCTTAAGCGAGGAGCAGGTGCTGCGCATGATCGCAGCCGAGCCTGACGTGCAGAAGCAGCTCATCATCCGCATGCTCTACGCGACCGGCGGCCGCGTGTCGGAGCTGTGTGGCCTAACCTGGCGCGACGCGGTCGCCAATGGCGACGCCGGCCAGCTCACCCTGCTGGGCAAGGGCGGGGTCACGCGCGTGGTGCTGCTGAGCCGCGCAACCTGGCAGGTGCTCAGCAGCAGTCGCCCGGCCGACGCCAGCCCTGACGCGCCGATCGTTCGGAGCCGCACCGGCAAACCGCTGGCGCGCTCGTGGATTTGGGGTGTCGTGAAGGCCGCCGCCGTGCGCGCAGGACTGCCCGACGGCGTCAGCCCCCACTGGATGCGCCACGCCCACATTAGCCATGCGCTCGATCGCGGCGCGCCGGCGCACCTGGTCAAAGCGACGGTGGGCCACGCGTCGCTTGAGACCACCAGCGCCTACGCGCACGCGCGGCCGAGCGACTCCAGCGCGCGCTATCTGCCGATCTAGGCTAGGCTCGTGGTGCGCCGACCTCGCGGATATGCAGCGGGGCGGCAGGGTCGGAGAGCTGCAGCGCGACCGCGGCATGCAGCGTGCGCTGCTGCGACTCCATCGCTAGACGCAGCTTAGCAACCTCAGTTGTCAGCGCTGTTATGGCGCGCGCCTGCGCGTCCAGCGTGGCATACAGCCGTGTTAGCTCAATGGCCTCAGGCAGGCGCGCTTCGAGCGCAAAGAGCCGGGTCAAGATCTCAATGGCGATCGGGATGGGGATGTCGTGCAATGGTAGGGCTGGGGTGTCGGGGTTCACTGGTGGCATGCCGCTCTCCTCTCGCGTGGCCTGCCACCAGTGTACCATGCGCCGCAAGCCAGTGCGCGCTGGGCGCGGCGCGTGACAGTGCCGTATCGTTTTGCTGCGCACAGGCGTTCTCTCTTGTGAAGATGGCCTCGCTACGCCCGGTCATAGCAGGTACTAGACGAAAAATGGTTTACAGTACTAGGAAAAGCCATTGCGTAGGGCGTGGTGGGTGTGATAGAATTCAGCGGTCAGATCACCATACCTCATCGCAGCGAACCACGCGCGATCGGCGTTCTCCACCCGAGAACTACGATCGCGTGTTTGTGTAGGTGGCTCCATGACAGACCCGGTCGAGCGGATCAATGAACTCAACGGGTACGGCTGGGGCCATGCGCGCTTCGAGCTGGGCGCGACCGGCGAGCTGCACGAGCTGGCGACCGTGATTACCGTCCGGCAGCTGCCCAACGAGCCGATCGCGCACTTCATTGCGCGCCTGACGGCGAACTATGGCATGCAGCGCGGTGACACGCTCGAGTTTATCAGCGCCGGCGGAAAGCTCGACATCGCGAAAATCACCAAGCTGCCGCGGTGCTAGACAGAGCGGGATGGAGCAGGGGTAGCTCGTCGGGCTCATAACCCGAAGGTCGACAGTTCGAGTCTGTCTCCCGCGACCAGTGCATCGCCGCTCAGACGGCGAGCCGGACAGTGTAACCGGCCCAACCTGACGGCGATCGGAGGATCGCAGACTCCCACCGCCGACCAATGCCCACAATGCGCGCGGGGCGCCTGTTTTTCGGTGATTGCGCTGGGCTGCGCGGGTGGCGCGATGATGGCACAAGCCGGAGCGCACTGACGGCAGAACACTCGCACATGGTTTGACCGCTTATACCGTCCGCAATCGCTGGGGCCGAGCCACGGTCGCGCCGTGGGGCAGGCGCCCGAACCCTGACAACTGAGATCCGTACCGACCAACGGGCGGGCTGATTCACCCCACGGGTGCATTGGCTCGCCCGTTTGTTGTGAGATCCGCGCCCAGCCGCACTCACGCCGCCCTGCTGCGGCCCTCCGGCACTATGCCGTACGTGCGTACCTGGGCGCGGTGGAGCATCCGCCATGGCGATCAGTCCGGAAGACGCGCTGCAGGTCGCGGCCGAGCAGCGGCGCCGCCTTGGCCAGCTGCGCCGGCGCGCGGCGCGCCAGGGCAGCGAGACTCCGCCGAGCGTCTTGGTCGAGATCGCCGAACTCGAGGCTGCGTTGGCGGACAAGGACGAGTCGCCGGATGTACCGCCGTGGAATCAGGACGAGGCCATGCCGCACGATCCCGTATCTCGCTATGAATTTGCGATGCTGGCCACGCAGGTCGCGCGGATCACGCAGGTGCTGATTCTCAGCACCATTGCGCTCGTGCTGAGCCTGACCTCTTTTTTACTGGTCATCTATCTCCTGGTGAGTCGATGATTCCGTACCGCGATCTGCGCCCGCACCTCGATCGTGCGGACTGGACAATCGGTCGGCGCGCGGGCGATCCGCATGGCGGCACGCTGCATTTCAATGGCCCGCCCGTGGCCGGCGCGGCCGACGTGGACGCATGCATTCGGCAGCTCCAGGCCGACGCGCGTTACCACATGCGGCCCAACGGGCTGCACGCCGATGGGATCCAATATACCTATGCGGCGCTGCCCGATGGGACGATCGCCATCCTGCGCGATGACCACGCCATGCTGTGGCACTGCGCAAATCACATCGGCAACATGCACCATGTAGCGATCCACATCCCGATCGGCGGCGCCCAGCAGCCGACGCCGGCGCAGTGGGCGGCCACTACCGCGCTGTTCGAGACGCTGATCAGCCGCTACGGCTGGGCCAGCCGCCACGCGATCAAGGGCCACCGCGAGTGGCCACGGAGCGACGGCAAGCCGCAGAAGAGCTGCCCCGGCCCGATCCTGACCCGCCTGCTCGAGCAGTGGCGCGGCGCGCTTGCGGGCGCGGCCACCTACCGCGTCGCGGCGGACGTGGCGCTGATTCGTGAAGGGGCGGGCCAGCAGTATCGGGTTGCGCTGCACGGCACCGCCCGGCTCCCGCGCGGAGCGATGGTCGTGGCCGACGCCATTGTCCATGGCACGCCGCCGGCTGGCTCCAGCGATCCGCGCTGGGTACACCTTGCAAGCCAGGTTGGCTTCATGCACATGAGTGTGCTGGAGGCGCCATGATCGATCGCCGTTACCGCGGCTGCGCCCAACACCGCCTGTGGTTCATCGGCGCGCAGTGCCCGGTGTGTCACCCGCTGCCGCCGAACCAGGACTGTCCGCACTGCGCGCGGCCCGCGCCGCAGGAACTGACCGGGCTTTCGGCGCGCCTGACCGTGCAATCCATGCTGGTGGATGTGCTGCTGCATGCCCTGCGCGTCCGCGAGCAGGAGATCCGTGCCCTGCGCGAGCGCGTGCAGGCGCTGGAGTGGGCCCATGGCGGATGAGGCCCCGATCTGCCAACCGATCCGCAACGCCGATCCTGATCTGCCCGGTGTGCCGCACCGCATCGACCGTTATCTGGCGGCAGGCCGGCGTGCTGATGCTCTGGTGCCGCGTGTGCGCGCGCGATGTGCGCTGGCGTGCGGTCTTTGCGCGCCGCCAGGAGGTGGTCGTTGACGCCGCTGCTCTGGCTCAGTGTCGCACTGCTCGCCGCTAATGCGCTGGTTGTATGGGCCTGCTTGGTCGTGTCGGCGCGTGCGGCGGCCGCCGATTCGCCCCCCGAGGAGGATGGATGAATCCCCAGAATCCCCGCACGGATCGCGCATGGCGCCACGCGCGTGCCGTCTATCTCTGGCGGTTGCGCCAGGTGCTGCGCACGATCCCGAAGGACGCGGACGGCGATCAATTGCTGCAGTGGCGGCTCTATGCCATGCGGATAGTCGCCATGCTCGGCGCCAAGCAGCTCGCCGGCGTCATCTGGCCGTGGCAGCCGCGCTACCGCGACGCCGGGCGGGGCACGCCCAGGCCGGGCCAGGCCCGCCGCCGGGCGCTGGCCGCGCAGCGGCCGCGCGGCCGGCGCACGCCGCGCGGCCGCGCGAGCAACCCGACCGCGCTCTGATGCGCCCGACGCCGCGCTGGCGCGACCCCGCGTGGTGGCTGCTCGCGCTCTACTTTCCGTTTTGGTTGGCGCTGCGCATCGCCGCACGCCTGACGACAAAGGACGCCTCATGACCCAGGAACAGGGCCACCTCGACGAGGCCGCCGCGCTGGCCGCCGCCGCCGGCATGCACGACGTTATTCGCTGGCGCGCCACATGGCGCGTTGACAAATACCACGGCGACTGGACTCCCGCGCAGATCGCGGCAGGTCTGGCCCCCGCGCCCTACGAGACGATCGTGCGCGAGGGCAATCTGCTGATGTACGGCGGCGTGTCGTGCCTGTGGCAGTGCCTGATCGGCAACGGCACCGGTACCGCCGGGCAGACGCTGACGTTCTTCAACAACGCGAACGCGACCATCGGGGTCGGCGACTCGACCACTGCGGCCGCCGCGACCCAGACCGACCTGCAGGCCGCGACCAACAAGCTGCGCAAGGCGCAGGACGCGACCTACCCGCAGCACACCGACGCGACCACGTCGGGCGCCGCCTCGATTGTGTTCAAAAGCACGTTCGGCAGCGCTGACGCCAACTTCGCATGGCAAGAGTGGGCGATTTTTAACGGCGCGGCCGGCGGGCGCATGCTCAACCGCAAGGTGGAGTCGCTGGGAACCAAGGCGAGCGGCACGACCTGGGCGCTCACGGTCACGCTGACCCTCGCCTAGCGGAGACCCGCCATGGCGATCGCCACGAGCGAGACCGTTTCCGGCACCGCGACCGCCGCGAACAGCGTGGCGACCGCGAGCTGGACACCCGCCGCAAATGATTGCATTCTGGTGTGGGTCGCCTGCCGCTCAGGAGTGACCGCCGCGTCGGTCGCGGGCAACGGCATCACCTTCGTGCAGGTGCTGAGCGACACCGAGTCGCCGCAGAACCAGTGTACGCTCTCGCTCTGGCGTGGTATGGCGGCCAGTCCATCGGCCGGCGCGATTACCGCCACGCTCTCGGGCACAGCCACCGCCGCCGTCATCCAAGCGCACCGTATCAGCGGCGCGGATACGAGCGGCGCCAATGGTGCAGGCGCGATCGGCGCCAGCGCCATCGCGAACACCGGGGCCAGCGACACGAGTACGCCGAGCGTCGCGCTTACGACCACGGCCCCGAACAGCCGGGTCTACGGCGGCGCGACCCACCGCACGCAGGCATACAGCACAGGAACCGGCGAGACGGCGATCGCGCTCAATGTGACGGCCGGCACGGCGGGCGATGTCACCTCGCTCTCGACCGAGTACCAGGACGTTGCGAGCGCGTCGAGTGTCACGATTGATGGCACGCTGGCATCCGCGATCGACTGGATTCAGGGCGCGGTCGAGGTGTTGGTGCTGGCGGTGGTCGCGAAGAGCGGCACCGACAGCGGCGCGCTGAGTGAGGCCGCCAGCCTGGGCGTGGCGCCCAGCGGCACCGACAGCGGCGCGCTGAGTGAGGCCGCCAGCCTGGGCGTGGCGCCCAGCCGCACCGATAGCGGCGCGCTGGCCGATGCGTCGAGTGTCACGGTCACGATTAGCGTGGTGGACGCCGGCAGCTTCAGCGACGCGGCGAGCGTGGCGGATCTCGGCACGCTGCTCCAGCGCACCGAAGCCGGCACCTTGAGCGACGCGGCCGCGCTCGCGGCCAGCGTTCCCGGCGCCGACAGCGGCGCCCTGAGTGACGCGGCAGCCCTGGCCGCCGCGCTCAGCCGCAGCGACAGCGGCACCTTGACCGAGGTGGCGATCATCGCCCAGGCCCGCGCCGACAGTGGCGCGCTCGCCGAAGCGGTCGCACTCGCGGCCGGACTCAGCCGCACCGACAGCGGCACGCTGAGCGAAGCCGCGCTGGTGATGCTGGTGATCGTGCTCTCACCGACCGCCGCGCTGACGCTGCACGTCCCCGCCGGTCGCCGCACGGCCAGTGTTCCGGCCGACCCGCTCCGCATGCGCGTCGCCCGCGAGGTTCGTGGCGCATGAGCGTGTTTCCGACCTATCCCAAAACCGCGACGGCGAAGCGCGACTATACCATCGACTGGGGCGCCGCCTATCCGGGCAATGCAATCGCCAGCGTAGCCTGGTCCGTACCTGCCGGACTGACGACGGTCGCGACAAGCTTCACGCCGAGTGCTGCGTCGATCCGGCTCGCGGGCGGCACGCTTGATCAGATCTATCTCGTGCGCTGCACGGTGACGTTGGCCGACGGCCAGATTGATCGGCAGTCCTTTCAGATCGCGATTGTGCCACGGATGACGGTGCTCAGCACGGTCAAAGATCCGGCCGCACTCATTGCATGCGCCATCAACGCCGATGCGCTGTTTGGGGAACCGATCAGCAGCTACGCGTGGTCTGCGTCCGGCTGCGCAATCAGTGGGTCGACCACCGCCGCAACCGTGCGCGTGACGGCGGGCGTGGCGGGCACGACCGCGTACGCCACCTGCCACCTGACGAGTGTGGGGGGGCAGGAAGACGACCGGACGATCGAACTCAGCATACAGGACTGCTAAATGCCCCACTCTGCGCGCGAGACCTATCCTGCGGAGCGCCCGGATGCGACGCTCGAGCCGACCGCCGCCGCTGTGCGGGCGTTTGGCCCACCCGGCCACACCGAGCTCTTGCTGCTCACGCCTTCACAGGTGCTCGCGCTGGTGGGCGGCAAGCTGATCGCCTACACAACGGGGCAGGGGGATACCCTGCTGCTGGCCTATGACGACTAGCGCCATCCTGCTGCTCCTCCTCCTGGGCGCAGCGGCATGCTACTGGCAGCACCAGACGCAGGCCGATCCGACCGTCACGCCCTGTCTGTACTGCGGCGATCTGGTATTGCATCTGCCGGGACTGCCGTATCGCTGCCCGAGCTGCCGCCACTGGTGGTGGATCGACTGATAGCGCGGAAATAGCGCAGGACACACGCGCGGATGGGCCGCAAATCAAGCATCAGTCCCGAGCAAGGCGCACAGCTTCTGGACGCCTACAAACGACTCGGCAACAAGAGCGCAGCGGCCCGCGAAATTGGCGTGTCCGAGGATGCCGCCCGGCGGTTTTTCGCGGATACACCCAAGGCCGCCGCGCCCGCGCTGGCAACCCAGCGGCGGATCGTGGAGGCCGCCGGCGCCAGCCTGTGGAATACCCACGTCGCGATGGAGCAGAACTACCAGCGGGCGCTCAAGCTCTACGCACAGCTCGAGCAGGGCATCCGGGAGGAAAAGCAGGGCAGCGACGGCCCGTATGTGACGCAAACCCCGATGAGCACGCACGTGGCAGCACTCCGGGAGATCCGCGAGCACATCAAGCTCTACGCCGATATTGCCAAAATGCTGGCCGATGTCGAAGAGGCGCGCACATTCCAGCGGGCCGTGATCGAGGCGATCCGTGAGGCAGACCCCGCCACAGCCCAGCGCATCATCGGCCGATTACGGGAACTCGGGGCGTTGGTACTCGCTCTTACAGGATCTGGAGGAACTGGCCCCGCCGGATGAGGCGCCGCTGAGCTTTCGCGCCTTCATCGCGCGCGTCAATCCTCGCTATCAGTTTTATCGCCACTGCGAGGAGCTGATCGCGGTATTGCAGCGCGTGGCAGACGACCTGCTTCTCCGCGTGATGGTTTTCGAGCCACCGCGCCACGGGAAATCCGAGCTGGTGTCGCGCCTGTTTCCCGCCTACTACCTGTATCGCCACGGCGAGCGCTTCGTCGGCATTGCAAGCTACGGCGCCGACCTGGCGTACACGCTGAGCCGCTCCGCGCGTGAGAACTATACGCGGGCCGGCGGGCAGCTGCACCCGGCCAGCCGCGCAGTCAAGCACTGGATGACTCGCGCGGGCGGCGGGCTGTGGGCCGCCGGCGTCGGGGGGCCGGCCACGGGCAAGGGATTCCATCTCGGCGTTATCGATGACCCGATCAAGGATGCCAAAGAGGCCGCCAGCGAGGCCAAGCGATCGGGGGATCGCGACTGGTATAGCTCGGTCTTCAGCACCCGCGAAGAGCCTGGCGGCGCCATCGTCGTCGTACAGACTCGCTGGCACGAGGGCGATCTAAGCGGCTACCTGCTCGACCTGGAGGCCGACGAACCCGAGCACTGGTATATCGTGAACCTGCCGGCAATCGCCGACGACACGCCGCGCACGTGGCCCGCGAGCTGCACACTGCATCCCGACTGGCGCGCCCCCGGCGAGGCGCTCTGCGCGGCGCGGTACCCGCTGGAGCGCCTGCAGAAGACCGCCACACGCATCGGCAGCTATTTCTTCGGGTCGCTGTTTCAGCAGTGGCCTCGGCCGCGTGACGGCGGCATGTTCGGCGCTGCTATCCCGATTGTCGATGGCGTGCCGGCCGGCGCCACGCGCATCCGCTATTGGGACAAGGCGGGCGCCGCGCCCGGCAAGGGCGACTACACGGCCGGCGTGCTGGTGGCCCACCTGCACGGCATCACCTACATCGAGGATGTGGTGCGCGGCCAGTGGCCAGCCGCCGTGCGCAACGCCCATATCCTGGAGACGGCCACGCTCGACCTGGTGCGTGGGCCGGTCACGCACTGGATCGAGCAGCCGCCCGGCCTGGCCAAAGAAGCGACCGACGCGGTGATTGCGCTGATGCAGGGCTTCGTGGTCTACGCCGACCCGGTCAAGGGCGACAAGATCAGCCGAGCGGAGCCGTTCGCAGCCCAGTGGCAGGCGGGCAACGTCCGGCTCGTGCGCGGTCTGTGGAACCGGGACTATCTCGATGAGCTGCGCGCCTTTCCGACCGGCGCACATGATGATCAGGTTGACGGATCGTCTGGCGGCTATAACAAGCTCACCGCCCCGCCGACCACTACGAGCAGCCCCGGCCGTATTGTCACGGCCGCAGAACTGGGACTCTAAATGTCGCTGATTGCGCGCCTCACGCGCCTCATCCGCCGCACCCAGGCAGGCCCCGTGGCCACCACGACGGCGGAGATGTCCACGCCCCCGCTGCCGACCACGGCGCTGACGGCGTTTCAGGTCGAGCGCGATCGAGCCAGCATCATCGGCCTGGTGCGGCGCATGCGCGACGAGGATCCGCGCGCGGATGGCGTGCTGAAAACCCTGGCGCGCGACGCCACGCGCGGGGGATTCAGCGTCAAGGTGCGGCGTGGCGTCGGCTCAGGCGCGGCCAGCCGCGAGGCCGCCGCGCTCATCGAGCGGCTCGGCCTGCTTGAGCTGATCACCGATTGGGTCGAGCTCACGCTCGGCGAGGGCGACTCGTTTTTGGAGATCACGGCCGATAGCGCGGGCGATATTGTCGCGGTGACGCGCAAGCCCACCTTGCAGCTGCATCGCGCGAGCGACGACCGCGACCAGTTTCCCGATCCGACCCGCGCCTACTGGTGGGCCGACGAGCTATGGAACGGCCAGTCAGCGCCCAAGGATGCGACCTGGTTCGCCGACTGGCAGATCATCCACGCGCGCTGGGCGCACGACACCGCCAGTCGCTACGGGCGGCCGCTGTTCGCCAGCGCACGCCAATCGTGGAAGCGCATCGCGGAGGGCGAGACCGATATCGCCATCCGGCGCAAGACGCGCGCGGGCATGAAATATGTCCACGAGTTTCCGCAGGGCACGAGTAGCGATCAGATCGAGTCCTACAAAGCGCTTAACAAGGACACGCTACGCAACCCAACGGCGGCCATCGCCGATTTCTTCGGCACCGTCAAGATCGCGGCCGTGCAGGGCGATGCGCGCCTCTCCGAGATTGACGATGTGGTGCATCACATCCGCACGTGGTGGGTGGCCAGCCCTGTGCCGATGTCCCTGCTGGGCTACGGGCAGGATCTCAATCGCGACGTGCTCGAGGAGCAGAAAGCGCAGTACGACCGCGCGCTGGATGCGCTGTGCGCCTGGATCGACACGACCATTATCCAGCCGCTGATCGAGCTGCAATGGCTGCTCAAAGGCATCTGGCCGCAGGCGCTGTCCTACACAATCGTCCGTCCAACGCGCAACCCGATTACTCCGGCCGCGCTCAAAGCCGCCGGCGAGGCAATCGCGGCGCTGCAGGCAACCAACCTCCTGACCGAGGCGCTGCTGCTCCAGCAGCTCGCACAACTGCTGCCCGGCCTCGACCCCGACGAGGCGCTCGCGCTGCTGCAGGCCGCGCGCGCGGCTGCGCGCTCAGGCGCCGACCCTGCACCGATAGGAGGAGCCTGATGGCGATCGACACCCGCCAGGATAGCGCGGGCATCGTGTCCGTATTGTGCGACGCGCACCACACCGCCGCATATTTGCGCCAGGCCGTCGAGGCGCGCGATGCCGCGCATGCAGACGCACTGCCGTTCGCCCGCACCGCTGTCGCCATAAAGGACACATCCAATGCCTAACCGCATCCCGAAAGGCCAGCCGCTGGACGAGCTGGTTAAAGGCTCGCTGACCTACGCGCTCGAGCGCGTGCGGGCTGCGTTCCGCAGCCAGTTTCGCAGCGAGGACGCCTACTGGAACTGGTACATCGTCGAGACCTTCAGCGACCACGTGATTGTGCTGGACGACCAGCTGCCGCCCGATGAGTTCTGGCGCGTGGACTACCAGGCCAGCGGCGCCAGCTATGTGTTTGCGGCGCGCGACGCCTGGGTGCTGGTCGAACTGGCCTACCAGTCGGCGACCGTCAACGAGCATCGTGCGGCGCGGAACGGCCGACAGATTCCGCTGGTCGAGAGTGTGAGCTGGCAGCCGCTGCAGCTGCATGAGGCCGTCGCAGGGAGGCCGCGCAAGATCACGGCGCGCGGCATGACCGCGGACACCATCAACGCCAACAACCGCCGGTACCCCAGCGCGGTGCTGGAGTCCGCCGTCGCCGAAGCCACACAGCTCGTGGCTGCTAAGCGGCTGCTGGCCGAGAGCAAACACCCGAACGACAAACCCGGCGGCGTGCCCGACTTTTTGGAGACGGTCATCCGCTGGGACGCGATCACCTTCGAGGGCGGCGAAGTCCTGCTCGAAGGAGAGATCATCCCGACCAAGGGCAAGGGCGAGAACGCGATCATCCTGATGGAGCATGGCGTCTATCCGCGCCTCTCGCAGCGCGCCCACGGCCTGGCTCAGGTCATTGAAGAAGGCGGCACGCGCTTCCTGGAGATTACCGAGCTGCACATCACCGGGTACGACCTGGTCATGGATCCCGGCGACCGCACCGCCGACACGCTCATGTTTGAGTCTCGCATACACCAGCCGGCGGCGCCGGCGCAAGGAGACCCCCCCATCATGGACAAACTCACGCTCGAATCGCTGCGCGCCGAGTACCCCGAGCTAGTGGCGCAGATCGAACAGGCTCACGATGCGCGCGAGCGCACCAAACTGGAGGAGGCGCTCCAGCGCAAGCAGGCCGAGGATGCGGCCGCCGCCAAGCTGATCGCCGACCGCGAGGCCAGCCTGCGCACGCAGCTGGGCCTGAGCGATACCGACGACCTGGCCGAGGCTATGCAGCGCAATCAGACCGAGCTGATCCGCCTGCAGGCCGCCGAGCAGGCGCGCCAGGTGGCCGCCTATATCGACCAGGAGTGCGGCCCGATCAAATACGCCGACGTGCTCAAAGTGCCGTTTATCGAGGCGGTCAAGGCAGCTGGCGCGAAGACGGTCGATGAGGCGAAGGCCGTCATCATCGCCAAGCGCGCCGAGTACGACAAGCTCCAGGCTGGCCTGGTGCTGGCCGCGCGCGGGCGCGGCGTGGAGATCCTGGGGCCGGTGCTCGAGCGGGATCGCGGCGTGCCTGAGTTCGCGCGTGTCGCGTTCGAACTGTCCGAGAGCCTGGTGCGCGGCGGGCACCTGCAGCCCCGCAACCTGGCCCAGCCGACGAATGTGAACGAGCGGTTCGCGGCGCAGTACCTCAGGAAATTCGATGAGGTCTACCAGCAGCGGCTGGCCGCCGAGGCGCGCGCCTTCCACGAGGCCGAGCAGGCAAGCGACCTGTCGCTGCCCTACTCGGTGATGCGCGCGGTCATCGCCGAGGCGCTGCCCGAGCTGGTCGCGCTCTCCGTGTTCGATGTGCAGATGGTCGACCCGGCGCCGACGACCAACATCTGGTTCGAGACCTACGCCGGCGAGTCGGGCGCGACCGCGAGTGTCGTGGATGAGGTGATCGTCGGCTCGCTCGTCGGCTGGACGCCGCTCGCCAACAAGCGCGTGCAGCCCGGCACCGTGGTGCTCACGAACAGCGGCGCGACCGTGACCTACGTGGAGGGCACCGACTATGTGGTCGATTACCTAAACGGCCGGGTGATGGCGCTGGCCACCATTACCGAGGGCCAGTCGCTCAAGATCGACTACACGTATGATGCGATCCGGCGCGGCGAGCTGGCGGCCATCAAGCGCGGCAAGAATTCGCTCACCTCCATGGCGTTAACTATCGGCGCCGATCGGCTGGCGGCCGAGATCTCGAACGAGGCGGTCGTGTTCAGCCGCGCGGCGCTGAGCTATGATGTGCGCTCGCGCCTGCTCATGCGCCTCATCCGCCAGATCCAGAACAAGATCGACGGCGGGCTGTTCTATCTGGCCTTGGCGGCCGCGCTGCGCGTGCCCAGCAACTCCGGCGGCACATGGACGGCGGCCACTGACGCGGTGAGCGAGCTGGTCAAGAAGATCGGCGTGGCGAAGACCAAGATCGCGAACCGCAACTACGACCCGACCGCCGTGCTCATGTCGAAGACCAACAGCGACCGCCTGTCGAACTCCGACATCTTCACTGCCGCTGGCGCGCGCCCCGACGCCGACCTGACCAGCGCTGGCTATGTCGGCCGCGTGAAGTCGCTGCCGGTGTTCGATACGACCAACTTCACCGACGGCTACATCCTGGTTGCGAACCGGGAGATCGTGATGCATCGCATCGCGCAGCCGATGGCGCTGAAGGGGCCGTTCCCTAGCTACAGCGCGGGCGAGTTGCTGGCCGCTGAGCAGTACTACGTCGAGGAGTTCAACGGCTCCGAGACGCCGGTGATCCAGAAAGCCAGCCTCGTCAAGGTCGCCTAGTCCGCCGCGTCGGGCGTGATGCCACGGGCGGCATCACGCCCAGCCCCGTGTCCACAATTGTAGACAATCCCCGCAGAGGTGCCCATGCGTGTGCAGTACATTGGCCCCGGCGAGGCCATTTTAGCCGGGCAGTATATCCAGTCAGGCGAAGTGCGCGACGTGAGCGCACCGCAGCTTGCGGCAGCGCAGATCGATCATCCGACCGGCTTTATGGTGCTCGACGCGCCCACGCCCGCGCCGCCCGCCGCCGATGCCACCACTCCCCCGGTGGTCGATCGCCCCGAGCCAGGCGGCGCCGCGATGGTGCCGCCTGGCGACGAGTCCGCGGTCTCCGCAGACTCCCTGACCACTGATTCAGCCCCGCCTGCCGACCCCGATCGCCCTGTCCCGTCGCAGCCGGCCCCGCGCCGGCGCTAGTCCCGGATCGCCGTCATGGCCACGATCGTCATTCCCGCCACCATCCACACGCCCGACGGCGATGCGGCATGGGCCCATGCGCCGGTGACGGTGCGACTGCCGGCCGCCTTTGTGACGGCGGCAACGGTCTACCCGGCCACCACGTGGACGGAGCTGACCGACGCCAACGGCGCCCTCACGCTGACCCTGCCGGTGCCCGACACTGGCGATGGCCGTGTGATCTACCTGATCACCCTGCCGGACGGGACACACCATCGTCTTGCGCTGGCCGCAGCGGATGACGGCATCGACCTGGCCGACCTCATCGCCAGCGCGACCGCGCCAGCCAGCGCGTGGGCAACGCTTGGGAGTTTGATCGCGACCCACGAGGCCGCATCCGATCCCCACCCGCAATACCAGACTCAAGCCGAAAGCGATGCGCGCTACTGGCCACTCGCGACCGACCTGGCGACCCAGGTCGAGCTAGACGCCGAAGCAGCCGCCCGCAGTAGTGCCGACGGTGCCCACGCCGCGCTCACCACGAGCGCGCACGGCGGCATCGTAGCCTCGACCGATCCGCGCCTGAGTGATCCGCGCTCGCCAACCGCGCACGCGAGCAGCCACGCAGCGGCCGGGAGCGACGCGCTGACGCTCGCACAGAGTCAGGTAACTGGCCTGGTGAGCGACCTGGCGGCCAAGGCGCCGCTGGCTAGTCCAGCGTTCACAGGTGCCCCAACCGCGCCGACCGCAATCATTACCGACAACTCGACCCGGATCGCCACGACCGCGTTTGTCGCTGCTGCGATCGCCGCACTGATCAATAGCTCGCCGGCCGCGCTCGACACGCTGAACGAGCTGGCCGCTGCGCTCGGCAACGATCCGGCGTTTTCGGTAACGATTGCCGCCGCGCTCGGCAACCGGCTGCGCTTCGATGTCGCGCAGAGCCTGAGCGGCGGGCAGAAGACCCAGCTTCAAAGCAATGCCGGCCTGCTGATCGGCACCGATGTGCAGGCGTGGGACGCCGAGCTGGCGGCGCTGGCCGGGCTGGTGTCAGCCGCGAACAAGTTTGCCTACTTTACCGGGCCGGGCACCGCGAGTCTGGCCGATCTGACCGCATTCGCACGCACGCTGCTCGACGACACATCCCAGGCCGAGGCGCTGGCGACCCTGGGGACGAACCCAAGCCCGGCCCTGACCGAGTACACCACCACTACCATTGACACCCTGCCGGCCGGATTTACGCTCGTGTATTGGGACATCTATGGTACCAGCGGTGGTGGCGGCTCAGGCCGTCGTGGCGCGAGTGGCACGAATCGTTATGGCGGTGGTGGCGGCGGTGGTGGCGCACACACGAGAACGCCATTCTTTCGCATTGCCGATCTCGGTGGGCCTGGCACCAGCGTGACGCAAACAATTGGCGCGGGCGGCGTGGGTGGCGCGGCCGTCACGACCGATAACACGGATGGCAATCCGGGTGGGGCCGGCGGTGTCACATCCGTCAGTATCGCCGGAAAGATCACTGCCTATGCCAGCGCCGGCAATGGTGGTGGTGGTGGTACTGCAGTCAGTGGCAATGCCGGTGGTGGCAGCACGGGCGGGATGTTTACGGGCAGCACTGCCGGTGCTGGTGCCGCCAGCATTGGAGGCAACGGAAACGGCTCGAACGCTGCTGGCGGTGGTGGCGGCGGCGGCGGCGGGTTGAATGCGACCGATACCAATGCTGCTGGTGGCATGGGTGCCATGGGTGGTACTGCCGGTGGCGAAGGCGCAAGCAGCACTCCCGCCACCGCCGGTGCGGCAGGCGGTGGAAATGGCTCATCCATGCCATCAGCCCGAACCGCCGCACCGCTCCCTGTCTCAGCAGGCGGTGGCGGCGGCAGCAACAACGCCGGGCCGGGCGGGGCTGGGGGCAACGGCGGGCGGGGCAATGGCGGCGGTGGCGGCGGGGCAAGTCAAAACGGCGCCAACTCGGGCAAGGGCGGCGACGGCGGGCCGGGATACATCCGGCGCTATGTCATGTAAGAGGACGTGATGCCACGCTACGCAATCATCCTGAATGGAACGGTCGAGAATATCATCGTTGCCGATGACGCGCCGACGATGCCCAGACGCACGGTGGTGGCGCTCGGCGTCGGCCAGGCAGTCTCGCCGGGCGACAGCTACAACGGCTCCATATTCTCGCCGCGCGTGCTCGACGCAAACGAGCTAGAGCGCCGTGAGGCGCCCGATGTGCTGCGCAAGGCGTTGGTCACGCTTGCGGCATGGCAAGATGACGCACTTTCAGCAGCCGAGCTAGGCGCACTCACGGCCGCGCAGCGCATTGCCCGCCAGGCCCAGAGTGAGCAGCGCATTGCTCTGCTTGCCCGCGCAGTGCGGCGCATGCTCATACTCCAGGAGGCCGCATGATCAGCCGCGCAGCGCTGATAGCCCAGCTCCAGAGCGAGATTCCCACGCTCGGCGACATTCCGTCTGCGGCGCAGGCCGGCCAGGCGATTGATGACGCGGTGCGCGATCTGGGCGTGGCCCTGCCACAGACGATCGTGACCACGCTCACGATCGAGGCGGGCATCGGGAGCTACGCGCTGCCCGCCGATTTCGTGCGGCTCATCGATCTGCGCAGCCCCGCGACCGCTGGGGGCGATATGCTGATCACCGACGATGGGATCATCCCGCTCAGCAGCCGCATCAGCGAGCAGGTCACCACCGCGCGCGGCCAGCTCACCATCAGCCCAACCCCCGCATACCGCGCCGAACGCGCGCTGTGGTATGCGGCCAGCGACCCGCTCGATGGAGACGGCGACACCTTCAGCACGCTGGATGCCAGCCGCGCACAGATCGCCATGCACCGCGCCCGCGCGATTGTGCTCGGCTGGCAGGCCGCGCGCGCCGCGCAAGACGCATGGCTGTCCGAGCTTGGCCCTGAAAAGGTCGATAAAACCAAGCAGGCTGAGGCCCTCCAGAAGGCGGCGGCGGCGGCGGCGACCCAGTTCGCCCACGCGACGCGGGACGCGGCCGGCCCCTACGGGAGCCGGAGCTAATGCCAGCGATGAGTGCCAGCGACCGCGCGCGGCGCGCCGATGATCTCGCGCCGATGATCACCACGGCGCCCGTGCTGACAACCATCAGCCGCACGCTGCGCACGAGCCGCATGCAGACCGGCGCGACGACCCCCATCGCCGCCGACGAGCCCATGCAGATCTGGCCGTCGAGCGGGGACACCGTCCCGCCCGAGCTGCGTACGATTGCCGCCGTCGGCGGCGTGCGCATTGACGCGTACGCCTTTGCCCGCCACACGACGGATGTCCACATTGGCTACACGATCACGACCCCAACCACGCGCTACAAGGTTGTTGGCCTCGGGCGCTGGACGGCCTGCGTGGCGCTGGCCTTAGCCGAGCTGGTGGCGCAATGAGCGGACTCAAGGTCGAGATTGCGCACCTGCCCGAGGTGCAGCACGCGCTGCATGATGCCGCGGCCCGCCTGGCGCCGGCGTTTGTGCAGGCCGCTGGCGTGGCGCGCCGCCTGCTCGTGGCCGAGCTGACCAAATATCCCGCGCCGCTGCCCGGCAGCACCTACGTGCGCACATTCCGGCTCCGGCGCGGCTGGGAGCGCGCCAGCGGCATTACCGGCGGGGGCGGCTTCCAGCTCATCAACGCGGTGCCGTACGCGCCTGCTGTGCAGGGCGATGCCCAGCGCCCTGGATTCCGTGGGCGCTGGGAGCCGGCGAGCCGCATCGCCTACCGGCTGCAGGAAGAGGTCATGGCAGCCTACGAAGACGCCGTGCAGGAAGCGCTGTCGTGACGGCCACGCCCGCGATGCGCGCGCAACCCGAGGTATCCCACGATGAGCATTGATTGCGGCGCCCTGCGCCACCGATTCGCCGCGCTGCTCCGCACCTATGTGCCAGCGGCGGCCCTCGTGTTCGACGCGGAGCCGGGCGACCTCACCGACGCCAGCCCGGTGCTGGTGGTCGATCGGGGCAATCGCGCCCGGCCACGCCTGACACTCCGTGGCGGACAGACCGCCGTGCTGCTGTATGTTGACTGCTACATCACGGTGGCGACCGGCGACCCCGGCTACACGGCGGCCGACCAGGCCGATGCGCGCGATGCGGTTGCGCAGCAGATCGACACCTTCGTCGATACGCACCAGACCGACAGCCTTGGCGGCTGGGAGGCGATCGACCAGGGCGAGAGCAGCATCGAGCTGGGCATCTTCAACGACGACGGCATCTCGCGCTTCCGCGAGCGGGTGCCACTCACCATCACGCTGTTTGGCTAATCGCGCCCGGCGCACCGGGCCTATCCCGTGGAGGCAGCATGGCCACCGTCCCCCTGACCCCGCAGACCAAGAGCTACGCCGGGCTGACCCCGACCTTCACGCCCGCCGGCGGTATTGGCGCCGGCAACGGCTTTGTGTTCGACAACCCGGATGGCAAGAGCGACTTTCGCATCAAAAACGCGAGCGCCTCACCGGTCATCGCGACGATTAAGGCGCGCGGCAGTGTCGGCGGCGTCGCGCTCGCCGACCAGACCGTCTCTATCCCGGCCACCACCGGCGATGTCACGATCGGCAACCTCGATCCGGCCGCGTTCGGCAGCCAGGTCACGGTCGAGGTGTCGGCATCCGCCTCGGTCACCGCTGCGGTGCTGCGCTAATGCCGCGCCGCGCCTCCGCACCGGCCGATGCGCCGGCAAACACGGCCACCGTGGCACCGCCTGCCGACGCGGATGCCATGGCCATACCGCCCAACGCGCCGCGCATGCTGCGCGTGCTGGAATGGCTAGAGACTCCATCGGGGGGCTTCTGGCCCCCAGACACAATCATCCCGATGGACGCGCTCGGGCCTGAGTCGATCAGCATCCTGATGGAGCGCCAGATCGTGATGGTCGCCCTCAGCCCCGCACAGATCGCCGATCTGCCCCTCGACGCACAGTAGCGCCCGGAGTGCGCGTGACGTGCGCGCCCCACAACCGATAGGAGAGGTTCCATGGCCCAGACCACCAGTGGCAAAAGCGCCCGCAACGCGGTCGTTGAGTTTTCGATCAACGGGTCGAGCTGGACTGACTGCTCCGGCGTCGCCAACACGATCAAGTGGGACGGTGGCGAGCGCGCCACCGGCAACACCAACACCCTCGACGGCGATACGCCCGTGCATACGCGCGGCAAGCGCGGCGAGAGCACCGTGCAGCTCAACGCGATCTACACCGAGAACGGGGGGGATGTCGTGCGCATCGCCCACGCCGCATGGAAAAACGGCACCGACTTCTATCTGCGCTTTGCCCCGCTCGGGGCGCTCACCGGCAATATCCGCTACACCTCGACCGCCGGCACCGTGAAGAATCCGGTCGTGCCGACCGAGATCGACGCCGGCTCGGGCGACGCGCTCGCGGTCGAGATCGCGCTCGAATGCGCCGACATCGTCGATGCCGCCATCCCGTAGGCGCCCCGCGTCAGGGCGCCGGGAACCCGCCCGGCGCCGGGCGCTCACCATAGCGGGCCGTGTGTGATGCATCGTGCCCGGCCCGCCCCGATCCGTCATCATTCAGCAGCATCAGGAGGTTCCCCATGCCCCGTCCGAAAAAGCTTGTCGCCGCCGCCCCGGCCCCCATCCCTGCCACCACCGCCCCGACGATCGCCTTCACCTGCGACTGGTCGAAGCTGCGCACACCCGACCTGCTGCTGTTTCAGGAGCTGGCGCGGCTTGAGCAGATGAGCGAGACCGAGAAGAACACGCTGACCCTCAAGATCGCGCCGCTGCTCGACCGCGTGATTATCGGCGGCATGCCCGATCTGCCGATGGATCGGTACGGCGACCTGATCACGGCGTTCTTCGCCCAGATGCAGGCGCGGGCCAACACAAAAAACTAAGGGCGGCGCTCTGGTTGCACTACTGGACCGCCGGCCCCATGCCCCCCGAAGCGCTCGATACCGAGCTGTGCGCGCGGTACCACTGCCCGCCTGACGTGCTCGATCGGCAAGATCCGATTCGCGTGCTGCAGCACATGACCGTATGGAGTGTGCAGCACGAGGTCGAGCAGGCCCGTACGCACCGCTAAGCCCACCCACTCCCACCGATCGCCGGCCCGGCAGCGCCCACGCCGGCCGGCCGATCACCCCACCCCGCCTCGCTGTGCGCCCGCACGCACCACACCCGCTCCCATGGCCGTGCCGCACACCCGCGCCCTCTATCGCCGCGCGTCCCCAGGCCCTCCCTGTGGGCCGCGCGGCGTGGTGCATCTATGGTCCCGCAGCCGATCCTTATTCAGGTGATCGCCGACGACCAGGCGTCGGCCGTCTTCGACCGCATCGCCACCGGTGGCCTCCACCTCGTCGGCGCTGCGGTCGTTGACATGGCTGGACAGGCCGTGCAGGCGCTCGGCCAGTTTGGCGCAAGCAGTGTCCAGGTTGCCGGCAACTTCGAGGCAGGCATGAACCGCCTCGCCTCAGTCGCCGGCGATTCGTTGGCACAGGCAGGCTTCTCGCTTGACGACGTGAAAACCAAGGCCCTGGATCTGGGCGCGGTGACCGCCTACAGCGCGGCGCAGGCCCAGGACGCGATGATCAACCTGGCCAAGGGCGGCGTGCCGATCGTCGATATCATGGGCCAGGCCACCGACGCTACGCTGGGGCTGGCCGCCGCTGGCGAGATCGAGCTTGCCACTGCGGCCGATATCGTCTCCAAGCAGCTGGGCGTGTGGGCAGATACCGGCGTGTCCGCGGCCAACGTCGCCGACCTGATGGCGCAGGCGGCCAATGCCTCGACCGTGGATGTCGAGGACCTGGCGCTAGGCTTGGCCAACGTCGGCGGCGTTGCCAAGGTCTCGGGCGTCTCGTTCGAGGATCTGACCCAGACCATGGCCCTGCTGGCGCCGGGCTTCTCGTCCGCCAGCGACGCCGGCACCTCATTCAAGACGATGCTGCTGGCGATGCAGGGAAAATCGGCGGCGGCAGTCGGCGTGATGAAAGACCTGAACATCATCACGACCGACTACGCGGCGATCGCCGACGACATCGGCGTCACCTGGGATGGCTCGGGCGCATCGCTCGCGAACCTGAACGAGGCGATCTACAAGACGGTCGCCGCCACGAGCGGCGCGCAAAAGGGCACCAAGGCCTGGGACGACGCGATGGCATCGTTCCTGGCAGATTTCCAAATCAACCAGTTCTACGACGCCAACGGCGCCATGAAAGACATGAGCCAGGTCGCCGAGATCCTCAAGACCTCGCTGGCTGGCATGTCCGAGGAGCAGAAGACGGCCGCGCTGAACACGATGTTCGGCACGGACGCCTACCGCGCGGCGGCGTTCCTGGCCGAAGCCGGCGCGGCCGGCTTCGACGCCATGGGCGCGTCCATGGCCGGGGCCGGCACGGCTGCCGCCCAGGCCGCGCAGCGTAACCAGGGCTTCGCCTTCGCGCTCGACAGCCTCAAGGGCTCGATTGAGACGGTGCAGATCATTCTGGGCTCGGCGCTGCTGCCAATGCTCACGAGCCTGATCAACGACGCGCTCATTCCTGGCGTGAACGCCGTGATGGGCTTCGCCAACGCGCTGCTCGCCTCGTCTAATCCCTGGCAGTTCTTCCTCGACAGCCTCAACGGCGTCATGCCCGGACTCGGTACGCTGGTTGGCTTCCTCTCGGGCAATATCGTCCCGATCCTCTCCAGTATCGGCGCCGCAATCCTGGCCGTGGTCGTGCCGGCGTTTTGGGCTTGGGCCACTGCAGCCGGCGCAACGGCGCTGGCCATGCTGCCGGTTATCGCGCCAATCGTCGCGATCGGCGTGGCGGTGGGGCTGCTCGTCGCAGCCTGGCAGAACAACTGGTTCGGCATTCAGGAGGCCGTCGCCAGCGCCTGGGCCTACCTCCAGCCGATCTTTGCGCAGGTCAGCACCTGGCTGGCGACCAACATCCCGATTGCGATCGCCGCAGCCGTGCAAACCTTCCGGACGATCATCGGGGCGGTGCAGGCGGCCGCGAGCGCAATCCAGACCGGCTTTGGGTCAGCCATCGCCTGGCTTCAGAGCACCTGGTCGAGCATCGGCACCGGCGCCTTGGCGGCATGGTCGAGCATCAGCACAGCCGTCAGCACGGCCGTCAGCACAGCGGTCAGCACGATCCAGACCGGCTTTGGGTCAGCCGTCGCCTGGCTTCAGAGCACTTGGTCGGCCATCGCGACCGCAGCCAGCAGCGCGTGGGCCAGTGTCACAAGCACGGTGCAGGCGGCGATCGCCACGGTCGGCGGGGTCATCCAGACCGGCATTTACGTTGTCACGACCATCCTGCAGGCAGCCTGGAATACCGCAGTCTTCCTGACCATCGCTGCCTGGAACGCAATCGTCGCGGCCGTGTCGCCAGCGGTGCAGGCGGTCGCGGCGGTGATCGGCCCGCCGATCATGACGGCGGTGCATGCGCTGGTCGATACGTGGACTTGGGCGGCGAGCGTCGCCGGCGGGATCTGGTCCGCCATATCAAGCGCCGCCAGCGCGGCCATGGCGGGCCTCTCGGCCGCGCTGAGTGCGGCGAGCGCGACCATCAGCAGCGTGTGGGCCAGCATCAGCGCCGGCGCATCGGTAGCGATGGCAGGTATCAGCGCCGCGCTGAGTGCGGCGAGCGCGACCATCAGCAGCGTGTGGGCCAGCATCAGCGCCGGCGCATCGGTAGCGTGGACCACCATCACCAGTACCATTAGCACGGCGGTTACCGGCCTGCAAGCCATAATCCAGTCCGGGGTCTCGGCCGTACTGGGCGTTTTCCAGGCCGGCTGGTCGAGCGCGAGCACGTCGACCACTGGCGCCTGGCAGCAGATCCAGAGCATCATCGCCGGCGTGATCACGGCCATCCGCACCGTAATCACCACTGGCGTCGAGATCGCCAAGACTGCTGTAACCACCGCCTGGTCGGTGATTGTCGCGGCCAGTCAGAGCAACTTCGGCCAGATCCCCCAGATCCTGGGCGCAGCCTGGGATCGCATCAAGAGCCTGTTCGCCGATGGCGTAGACGCGGTCAAGGGCGTGCTGCTCAGCCTGGCCAGTGATGCGGTCGGCATCGCGCGGGCTGTCGTCGATGGCTTCATCAAGGGCATCACCGGCGGCATCTCATCGGTGATCGATGCGGCCAAGAACCTGGCACGGTCAGCCTACGATGCGGCCATGGGCGCGCTCCAGGCGCACTCCCCATCGCGCCTGTTTGCCAAGGCCGGTGGCACCGTCCCCGCCGGCATGAGCGTCGGCATCACGGCCGGCATGCCCGCGGTGGAATCGAACCTGATCAACGGGATCGCGGGCCTGAGCGAGAAGGCGGCGACCGCGCTCGACGCCGGCGCCAAGGCCATTGCGGCGGCGGCCAGCTACAGCGGGCCGGGCGGCTCCGGCCTCTCGGGCTTTCTGGCCTCGTTCGCCGAGCTGGCAACGCAGTTCAACGCCACCGCCATTGCCCTGGGCGGCCGCATCCTGGGCACCGCGAACCGATTCGCCGATGCGATCGGCAAGGTCGCCGGCGCAATCGGCCCGGCGGTCGAGGGCTTGCAGGCGCTAAGCGGATTCGTGGCGCCGAGCCAGGCCGCGATGCAGGCCTTCACCGATGGCTTTGCGCGCGTGCTGACGATGCTCTACGCGGTCGCACAGCAATTCGCGGATGGCTCGTTCAAGGCCTCGACCACGTTTGCCGAGAGCGCCGGCGCGCTGATCGCGGTGATCGAACCCGCAGTCACAGGGTTCGAGGCGCTCAGCACGTTCGTGCGCCCCGTGCCAGGGCTGATCCAGACCTTCACCGACGTGCTCGCCTGGCTGGTCGCGCGCTTCATTGCGGCGGGGCGCTGGCTGCAGGGGCCGGGCCTCTCGGCGGCGGTCACGTTCGCCGATGCGGCGGGCACAATCACCGGCATCCTGGGCACCGCAGTTGAGGGCTTCGGCGCGCTGGCTGCGTTCGCCAAACCAGCGCCCGGCCTGATTCAGGCCTTCACGGATGTGGTAGCCTGGCTGGTCGCGCGCTTCGCGCTGGCTGGCACCTGGCTGCAATCGCAGGGGATGCCCGCAGCGGTGGCGTTCGCCGACGCGGCCGCAGCGATCGTCGGGCTGGTTGCCCCGGCGATCACGGGTTTCGCCCAGCTGGCCACATTCGTGCGCCCTGTGCCGGGCCTGATTCAGGCCTTCACCGATGTCGTCGCGTGGCTGGTCGCGCGGTTCATTGCGGCCGGCACGTGGCTCCAGTCGCAAGGCCTCGCGGCCGCAGTCGCATTCGCCGACGCGGCGGGTACGATCATCGGCCTGATCGGGGGCGGGGTCGAGGCGTTCGCCAAGCTGGCGACCTTCCAGGCCATCCCGCAATCAGCGATCCTTGCCTTCGGTCAGGCGCTCCAAGGCACCATCGCGCTGCTGATGACCGTCGCGCACACCTGGGAGCAGGGTGCGGTCGATGCCGCCGCCGTTTTCAGTGAGGCGGCCGCGACGGCGATCGGGGTGATCGGCGCGGGGGTCGATGGCTTCGTCAAGCTGGCCGACTTCGAGGGGGTACCTGAGGCCGCAATCGCAGCCTTCGGCGATGCGCTCGATCGGGCGCTGCAGGCGCTGGTCGTGCTGGCCGGTCAGTTCGCCGTCGAGGCGGTCGACGCCGCCGCCGCCTTCGGCGAGGGGGTTGGCCGCGCGATCGGCTTCATTGGTGGCGCGGTCGACTCGTTCGCCAAGCTGGCCGACGTGGGCCGGCTCTCGCAGGACGCGGTCAGCGCCTTCTCATTCAACATCGTGCTGGTGGTCGCGCAGCTGCAGCAGCTCGCGCAGGTCTTCACCGCCGACGCCCTGACGGCGGTCGGCGTGTTCGCGGCCGCCGTTACACAGGCTATCGCCGGCCTGGGTGGCGCCGGCGATAGCCTGATGCAGCTGGCCGAGAGCAAGCGGCTCGATCCGGACGCCGTGAACGCCTGGTCGTTCAACGTCGTGCTGGTGGTCGCACAGCTGCAGCAGCTCGCGCAGGTCTTCTCGACCGACGCCCTGACGGCCGCCGGCCAGTTCGCCGCCGGCGTCGTATCGGTTGTGACCAGCGTGAAGAGCGCGCTGGAGACCATCGCCTCGCTCGCCAATGCCCCGCAGCTCCAGGGCGAGGTGCTCGGCGCGTTTCTGGATGCGGCGCAGGTGCTGCTGACGCAGATGGCCAGCTATTTGCCGCCGAACGCCAACAGCATCGGCCAGAATACGATCATCGGCCTGATTACCGGCATCCTCGCCCAGCGCGCGAACCTGATCACCGCGATGGTCAGCACGGTACTCGCCGCCGTCGCCGCTGCCCAGCAGACGCTCGGCATCGCCTCGCCCTCCACGGTCTTCGACGAGATGGGCATGCAGTCGGGCCAGGGCTACGCGCAGGGGCTGGAGGGCCAGCAGAGTCCCGTCGTTGCCGCCAGCGCCGGGCTGGCGCAGGCGGCAACGACGGCGGCACTGCCGACGCTGCGTGGTACGCCCACGGCGGCAGGGCCGACGAGCAACGCCCGCAGCGTCACGATCCAGGTCGCCCCCGGCGCGATTGTCATCCACGGCGCCCCCGGCCAGCGTGAGACCGCGATGGCCGACGCCGCGCTGGCTCGCCTGACCCAACTCACCCGCATGGCTGCAACAGGATAACGCAATGCCGAGCGACTACCGCCTGATCATCGATGGCACGCCGATTTTTTTGCACAACCAGACGGGCGTGCCCGTCGTCGGCGGCAACATCCACCATCCCACCACCACACCGCTCGTCGTCGTGGCCGATGACTGGCGCCCATCCGCGCCCGAGGCCGCGCTGGTGACCGGGGGCGACGACCAGGCGCTTATGGCGCTCAGCTACGCGCCGATCGTGGAGCCGATTCCGCTGCTGTGTCGCGCCAGCAGTGGGGAGCAGGTCGCGCAGATCCTGGCCACACTCAACCGCCATGCCACCCTGACGACCGCGCCAGCCGTCCTGTGGTGCCAACCGCACACGACCACCCAGCCCATCCTCTTCGCGATTAGTCGCGTGGAGGCGCGCGCGCTTCCGCTGGCCAACGGCACCGATCCGGCCGAAGGCGCCACCGACATTGCGATCACCCTGCGGGTGCGCCGGTCGCCCTGGGGCGGCCTGGCGAGTCTCATGACCCTGCTGAGCGCCACCAGCGTGACGAACAGCAGCGCGACGAGTCTCGGCACGCTCATCGGCGACATGGCCGCCGAAGGCCAGCCGCTGATTGTTCGGCTCGACACGCCGACCAGTCAGCGCCCCATCCGGGTCATCCTGGCCAGCATCCACAGCCGCACGACCGCCACAATCGGCAGCACACTGACCGGCGTCACGACCATGAGCGGCAGCGCCTTTACGGCCTCATCCAGCATCAGCGCGGTGGCGCTTCGCCAGTCCGATGGCCTGCATCTGCGGGTGCTCGCGCGCCTGACCGGCATCACTAGCCCGACCAAGGCCCAGATCCGCGTGCGGGCCGAGACGCCGAGCGGCGGCACGCTCTGGCAGGGGCCATGGGTGGGCCTCGATAGCGCGACCGCCACCCAGCTCATCGATCTCGACGGCACCACGCTCGATATGCTGCGCGTCGCGGTCGGCAGCGCGCCTGCGATCGTGCTGCGCGCCGAACTACGCTCGATCGACGGCACCAGCGTGACGGCCACGCTGGCCTCGCTCGAGGCGCTCTGGTGCTACGACTACGCAAGCATCGAGCTGGCCAGCGCGATGGGGGTGGGGCAACGGCTCTACGCGCTCGGCGCCGACGCGGCCGTCAGCGGGGGGCCGTACCTGCCGCTCGCGCCGGCCGTGGCGCAGGTTGCGGACAGCAGCGACATCCCGACTCAGCCGGGGCGTATCCGTGGCCAACTTCCGCGCGCGGTCGTCGGCGCGGCGCTGTTTGTCGCCTGGGTCGAGAGCGGCGGCGCGCACACGGCCGCCGACACGGCCAGCCTCACGATCCAGACCGCGCCGCTCTGGCGCAGCGTCCGCACGCTCAGCTAAGAGGCGCTATGCAGTATCCCACCGTCACCCTCTTCGATCCCGGTGTGGGCGGCGCGCCGACGACTCTGAACCCGCATGTCGTGCCGAACCTGGACACCTACGACCACAGCATCGTCAACGAAGGTGGCTTCGAGTCGCTCGAGGTGTCGTTTAAGGTGTCGACCCGCGCCGCCGCGCGCGCCTATCTGCAGCGCCTGATGTGCCACGTCGAGGCGACCAGCCCGCGCGGCCGCACGGTCTGGGAGGGCGCGGTGCAGCAGGTCGCGATCGTCAGCCCGCGCGGCCAGAAGACGACGCGCAGCCTCTCGGAGATGGCCAACCTGATTGTGGTGCGCTACAAAGCCACAAATGGCCAGCAGGCGGCGGCGCCGAGCGTGAGCGACGCCGCCTCGATCGCCCGCTACGGCACGAAAGCGCGCCTGATTAATTTTTCGACTACCACGGCTGCCGCCGCCGCCAACCGCGCCGCCGTCGTGCTGCGGCAGATCGCGCACCCGCCGACTACGCAGACGACCGAGAGCGGCAGCGGCAGCGATGATGGCGGCGCCTGGACGGTCACCCTGACCTGTCGGGGCTGGTGGGATACGCTGGGGCATCTGCTCACCAGCACCAGCAGTACCGCACCAGTGGCCACGCACACCCAGGCGCTCACCCTGCTCGCGGCCTACAACGCGATCAATCCGTTCTTTGGGCTAAGCGCCGCAAACGTCGTCGCCACCGGCGTCACGGATACCAGCCTGATCGAGGACGACTCGACCTACCTGGAGGCGATTTGCACCAAGCTGGCCAGCGGCACCAGCGCGCTCGAGCGGGTTGTGTACGGCTGCTATGAGCAGCGCGAGATCACCATCCGCCCGTGGGCGCAGGCAACGCCAACCACGATCCACTACGTGCAGCGCGACGGCGATCCGCATATACGCGATCCGTACGGCTCAGTTGTGCCGATCTGGGATGTGCGCCCCGATCGGATGGTGTCGCTGCCCGACCTGGACGCGGCTGCGCCGTCGAGCACCGTTCCCATGCAGGGGGTTGGGCGCATGTACATCCGGCGGGTGCGCGTCCAGATCACCCGATCGAGCCAGCGCATCACGCTCGAACCCGAGGATGCCAACGCGCTCGAGGAGCTGTTGACTCGGCCGGCCGGCGCGGGGGTCAGCGGGGTCAGCGCGCACCAGGCCGCAATCGAGCGGACGGTGCATCGCCAGGCGCAGACGCGCTTCAGCCGCACCAACGGCACCATCGATCTGGGCGGCGGCTCGATTACGACCGGCGGCGGGTCGATTGATACCGGCGGTGGCTCGATTAGCAACCCTGGTGGCGGCGACATCACCTACCCGCCCGGCAGTGGCGCGACCGGCGTCACCGGCAGCGGTACCACGGGCGCCCTGACAAAGTGGAGTAATGGCGGCGCGGGCGTGCTGACCAACGCGGTGGCCGGCACCGACTACGTCGCGCCCGGCAGCCTGAGCGAGTCGATCGATGATCGGGTGGCGGCGTTGCTCGTGGCTGGCTCCGGCATCGGCCTGAGTTACAACGATGCCGGGAACGTCCTCACTATCGCCAATACCGGCGGCACCGTTGGCGGCACCGGCACGGCCGGCCGCATTCCCCAATGGGCCACAGGCGGGGCTGATCTGCAAGACAGCACGCTGATTAAAACTGGCGCGGGCCTGCTGACGCTCTCGGCTGCGGGGGCGGCAACGCTCACGATCGACGCCTCGATCCGCCTGACCGGCAGCGGCGCCAGCAGCGGCGACGCGCTGATCTTCAACGGCACGGCGTTCGCGCCAACGGCACTCACACCGGCCGCGATCGGCGCGATCGATGGCAGCGGCAGGGCGGCTGCATGGGGCCTCGATACTGGGGGCCGGCCGGGGGAGCGCTGATCTTCAACGGAGGCGTTGCGCCAAGGCACTCACACCGGCCGCGATCGGCGCGATCGATGGCAGCGGCACGGCCGGGCGGCTCGCGCAGTGGTCGGACGCTGACACGCTCGCGGCCTCGACGCTGATCAAAAGTGGGGCGGGCGTACTCACGCTCAGCGCCGCCGGCGCCTACACGCTGACGATCCCGGCGACCGGCACCGCCGCGCTCGGCAGCGGCACAGCCAATCAGATTGCCTACTGGACTGACGCCTTCACCTTGGCGTCGGATACTGATTTGCGATTCGATGGGACACGCGCATCTTTGGGCACCGCACTGTCAGCGGTGTCGCGGCTGATTGTGCGCGGGACCGGCACCGGCAGCGGGACGTACGCTATCTATGCCGAGAATAGCGGCGGGACAGTCGCCGGCTACATGCGAGATGATGGCACGGTCTACGGCCGGACGCTGATCGCCACGGATGGCGAGTTCTCATCGGCGGCTGGCAACCATTGGAATTTTGGGACATACATCGCTGGGGCGCCAACCGCCACGGGCTATATCCAGATCATCATTGATGGCGTCAGTCGTAAACTACTGGCGGCATAGCACACGCAGGAGGTCTGATGTCCTTTGATACTGCCCGTGCGCGCATCACTGCGGTGGAGCGAGCCGCGAGCGTTTTGGGGACGCTGCGCACAATCTACGCTCATAGCCAGCAGTTGCAGGCGATACTGCAGCTCTATCAGGCCGGCACCGATCCAACGCTGAATGCGACATTCAACGCGCTGTTTACGGTCACGGATCGCCAGGAGCTGGCGACGATGATCGGCCAGTTACAGGCCCTCGCGGCCGATTGGGAGACGAATCACGCCAGCGTACTGGCATAGGAGCAGCATGCACACAATCCTCACAGCCCGCCACGCAGAGCTCGTGGCGGCACGCGAGCAGAACAGCCGGCACATCCTCGAGCTGCGCGGGCTGCTCGCCCAGGCTGAGCAAGCCGATTATGGCTACAGCGTCGCACTCGGCGAGATCGAGCGCCTGCTCGCCCAGCTCGACGTAGCGCAGCCCGCCCCGACGGATACCCCCGATGCCTGACATCGCCATCATCGCGCCCGCAACCGGCACGGCCGCCCAGGCCCGACGATACATCCTGCGCGCCAAACACGGCGCCTACACGGCGGACGATATCGACCAGATCGTCCAGGGCTATTGGACGCAGTGCCTGCCGCTGGGGATTGATCCGGTCATGGTGGTCGCGCAGACCATCCATGAGACTGGCAACTTCACGTCGTGGTGGGCGCAGCGGCCGCGTCGCAACCCGGCTGGGATCGGCGTGACCGGGCGCCGGCGCCTGATCATCCGCCCGCGTGCGGGCACATGGGCCCAGCGTCTGGGCGTGTGGGTCGAGGGTGTCAGCTTCCCCACCTGGCACGACCACGCAATCCCGGCGCACCTGGGCCGGCTGCTGGCCTACGCGCTCCCCGAGGGGCAGGGCACCCCCGCGCAGCAGGCGCAGATCGTGCGCGCGCTGGCGGTGCGCGATCTGCCGGCACACATCAGAGGCGTCGCCGCAGCAGGCTGGCATGGGTTGAACGGGCGCTGGGCCGTGCCCGGCACCGACTACAGCGCCCGCATCGCGCGGATCGCAGCGGCGATCCGCCAGAGCTGAGAGGAGATCGGGATGAGTCTGCCGAATGGCCTAACCCGCTACACCGGCGCGAACGCCTTCACCACCGAAGACGCGGCCGGCAATGTGTTCGCGGTCTTCCAAGGCCCGCTTGACTCGGGCGTCTGCGTGATGCGCCGGCCCGATGGCACCATGACGCAGATCGCACTGCCGCCGATCGTGGGCCGGCCGTCGCTCGAGGTCAACCCGCTCGCTGGGCTATGGGTCGTGGGGAATCGCGAGGCGGGGCCGCGTGAGTTTCCGCCGCGCTACCGCATCGCCGAGTATGTCCCGTTCGCGCTCGGCGCGCCGGGCAGTGGTGGGGCCGTGGCGCCCGAGCAGGCGGCCGCGCTCGCGCCGATCACCGGCGAGACGTGGCCGAATGGCGGCCAGCCCTACGCCGGCGATGTCGTGAGCGATGGCAAGCTCGCGCTGCGGCTGAGCAAAATCGTCCGCGTGCTGCTGGAGCTGCGCGCGTCCGTGGTACAGCTCCAGCGGCTGGCGCGGCAGCGGGGCGAGCTGCGGTAGCAAGGCGACACGCAGACACCCAAGCCCGAAGGCCTCGATCGACGTGCATGATCGAGGCCTTTGCGCATGCTGCGTTGCGCACGACCAACGAAGAACGCCCCCGATCTGGTACGCAGATCGGGGGCGTTTGGGAGAGGGAGTCCGGCGCGGCGCGAGGCCATGCGGCGCGGCGCCTGGGGATGCGCGGATTCAATCGGGCTGGCCCGATTGGCGGAGCGCCTGCGCCACTAGCGCGGCAATCCGTGGCTCATCAATTGGCGAATCGTGCGGCGGGAGCGGAACGCCGCCGGCGGCAGCGCTGATTGCCTGCGCAATCGCAGCGCGCAGCGCCGCCTCAAGCGCCTGCAGCTGCTCAAGCGAGATATCCACACGGACGTACATCACCACCTCCTGCTCGGATCATGGCGTCATCCTGCATCCGCATCCGCATCAAGCATAGCGAGCCATGCGCTCGCGGCTTGGCTGGCAGCGTCAGGTGGCGCGGGAGGCGGTATCGCCGCCTGGGGCGATACCGCCGGGTCGCTTGGCGTCCACAGCAGCGCGATGTACGACTGCCCCTGGCTCGCAAGATAGCGCGCCCGCAGGATGTCGTAGATGTGCTGCTGCACCGATGTATTGCGGGCGGACGCCTCTGCCCGCAATACATCCAACACCGGGTCGCCCTCCCGGAACGGCCCATTGATCTCAATGCGCGCGATGGGCGCGCCAGCCTTGCGCGGCATGGTCTAGCCTCGCAGCTTCTGCCATGCGGCCTCCGGCACCTGCATGCCCACGCCCAGGTAGCCCTGTGCATTGGCGAGTTCAGGGTGGCGCGGCGATTCAATATGCGGGATGATCGCCTTCAGGTGCGGCGCGATATAGTGCGCGCCGCCGCCCACCAGCAGCACGCGCGCGGCGTCACTGGCGACCTTGCCCGACTCGCCGCTACTCCACGTCGCAGCGACATAGCTGGCGATCTCCTCGCCAACCGCCGCGATAGCCGATTGCGCCTCAGCCTGCACATCCACACGCTTGCCGTCCACAAACAGCGGCGGTAACGGCTGCCCGCTGGCCAGCGCGCGGAACACGCCGCGCAGCTCGACGCGCCGCAGCTCGCGACCGTAGCGCTGCTGGAACTGCGCGCACAGCAGATCGCCAGCCTTCTCAATCCCGATCGGCGCGGCCTTGCAGCGCTCGGGCTGTGGCCGCATGCCCTGCGTCCAGAACAGATCGGTCGTCCTCCCGCCCACATCCACCACCGCCTGAGGCACATCGTCGCCCGTGCCCTCCCTAGCCAAGGCGCCCGCGCCCTCCATCAGCACCATGACTCCCTCGACCACCAGCCGGCGCGGCTTCCCATTCAGTTTGAAGCAGTGCTCGCCGACAAGCGCCTGCTGCACCTGCTTCGCCGCCGCTTTACTCCAGACACTGACCGGGAGACCGGTCACGATACGCAGCGCCGGATCGCCTTTGAAGGCGGCGCCCGCCAGGGTGCAGAGCAGGCGCAGCGTGTGCCCGCTCCAATAGCGCGAGACATCGCCCCGCGCCGACGTGGCATCACGACTCTGTTCGATCGCGAGCGTGCCGACGAACGTCGAGCGCCCGCCCAGCTCAAGGACGAACTCATCCGCCTCCAGTTTCTCCCCCCCCGCGCCGCCGCGAATACGCAGCAGCTCGGCAAGATTGCCCGACCCGATGTAGCTCGGGAGCGTCAGGGCCGCCCCTTGCTTGTTTGGCGTAAACGTCAACGACGCCTCACTGTTGCCGGCGTCCAAGCCCACGATAGTGCCCATCATGTCTCCCCCTTGTTATTATGCCGATAACTGCCGGTAGTCTACCATGGTAGTAGATCATTGTCAACGGCAGTTACCGGCATATTCAGCAAGTCATCCCGGATCGCGCCATGGGCACTATCGTGCCGATCCGCCAGGCCGATCGGCCGCTCATCGCCCCACCGCCGCTGCTGCGCGCGCGAAGGCAGCCTGTGCATCCGCCGCCGAGACACACGACCAGCCGGCCGCATAGCCGTTCGGTACGCTGATCACCACGCGGTTGCTCGTGCGCAGCCGCTCAACCTGGCCACGCACGACGTAGCGTGCGGTGGCCTCGGTGCAGTCCGGCGCCGGCGCTGGCGCCGTGCCCGCGAGCAGGATAAGCGCGAGCAGGGCGGTGGTGGGGCGCACCAGGCGCAGGCCCAATGCGCGCACGGCGCCGGCGATAAGCGTACGGGCAAAGCATGCACTCACTCCGACCTCCGATAGCGGCGTTGCGCCATCTCCGATGTGCGACGGGTAAAGCGCCGTTCGCGGCAACGCTCCTGCTGATCCAGTAGCACGAGTGCCAGACGCTGCTCGTACGATCCGCACACGATGACCAGCGGGCCAATGTGCGCACAGAAACACGGCTGCGTGCGTAGGCGCAGATGCCAGGATGAAATACAGACAGCGCTCCAGTATGTGGTACTCATGGCCTCCCTCTCACTCTCATAATGTCCTGAAAGCTCGCTTCCGCCTTACTATCGGCATCCGCCTGACTCTCACACGACCAGGCGACCGCGTAGCCAACGAGCGGCTCATTGCCACGCGGATCGCGCCGCGATCGGAAGCTCGCGTTCTGCTCGGTGCAGGGCGCGGGCGCAACCACGACCTCCCGCACAATGACGATGGGGGTCTGGGTGGCCGGCGCCGGCGTGGCGGTGGGCGGCGGCGCCAGATCGACCAGGCCCGCCGTCGCCGGCGTGCTGATGGCCGCCAGCGGCACCCAGACCGGCGCGCCGCCGCCCACGCGGATCTGCCGCCAGTCCGGCAGGCCCGCGTGCCAGGCCACCACCTGGCAGTCCGTGCCGCGCTCGATTGCCAGCGGGGCCGGAGCGCCCGCCGGCGCGTAAAACGCCGGCGTCGTCTGCGTGATTACGCAGCTGCGCGGTGTGGCGGTGGCTGCTGGCGCCGCCGCCGCCGCAGCGGGCTGCGCAGTTGGGAGTACCGTGGGCTGGGCGGCAGCTGGGGCCGCGCCCGGCCGCGTGAGTGCGACCAGGCCGATCAGCACCGCCAGGCCGATAAACGCCAGGGCAGCGATCTGCGCCCTACGGATCTGGGCACTCCGCACAACCGGCCCCGCCGAGATCTGCGCGCCGGCCGGGTCTGGCGGCGGATCGGGCGGCAGCATATCGGCCAGCGACCGACCGACATCGATCCGGCCGCTGGCGTCGCGCGCGTCCTGGCCGAAAATCAGCGATTTACCGCTCATGCTCGGCCTCGCGTTCTGTAAAGTAGAAGCTGCCCCGTCCGTCGATGTCGCGGGCAACCAGGCCCACATCTTCCCATGCCGCGATTCGATCGCGCGCTGTGCGCTCCGATTTGTCAAGCACATCGCCCAGTTGCGCTGCGCTCCACGTCCCCGCCAGCTTCCCCCGCGCCGACTCGTACTCCGCCGCGTAGCGCGGCGGGGCGCGGCGGGGCGCGGCGGGGCGCGGCGGGGACGCATCCGGGACGGGGCGGGACGGGGCTGGCGGGGAAAGGGCGGGGGCGGCGTCCTGATGCGCTCCCCGGCCCCCCGCGCCCTGCGCACCAGCCCCCCGATCGGCGAACGCAAACGCGGGGGGCGCGTCCTGCTGCTCGCCCCGCCCCACTGACTTGACAGAACGTGCGGCCGGCTCGAACGCGATCACCTCCTGATCGGGCAGCTCGGCCAGCTTCGCATCGAGCTGCCGCACCAGATCGTCGCCGCTCTCAGCCGGACTGAGCAGCACCGCCTCGATGCGCTGCAGGCTCTGATCAACCTCCTCGTCTTCGAGGAGGCCCATGGTTCCCATCACATCGCGACTCACGCCCGCCGTGAGGGCGATGCGCCGCTGCGAGTCGGCGATCGATTTGAACAGCGCGCGCTGGGTTTCGAGCACCTCGCGCAGATCACTCGCCGGCAGCAGGTTCGCGCTGGCCACCAGCGCCTTCTGCTTCAGCCAGATCAGGCGCGTCTCCAGCACGGCCCGCTCACTGCCGTGGAGGATCTGCAGCTTCTTGATCTCGTGTGCCTGCGTAATCCGCACGAGCTGCTGCCCCTGCGTCATGTAGGCAAACTGGATGGCCGGCACCAGGTAGGCTCCGACCAGCGCCGCGCCCAGCGCCGGGTAGAGCATGCCCGACTCGACCAGCGCCGGCCCCTGCGCCAGTAGCCAGACCAACATCGTGCGCGCGCCGAAAAACCCCAGCACGATACTGGCGACCAGCACCGCGATCTGGCCGGGGTAGGCCCAGGTCTGCTGCTGCAACAGCCAGCCGACCGCACTGCTGGGCAGCAGCATCGACAGAAACAGCGGCAGCACCAGCGCGTAGACCGCTGCGATCATCGCCGTGAAAATACCCTGCGGGCTGATCAGCGACGGCGGGCTGATCAGCGTGCTCCATGCCTGGTACCACCACACACCAAAGCCGCATACAAATACGATCGCCAGCAGGAACAGTACCTCCTGGCCGGTCGTTCGGGCAATGCGCGCGGCAACCCGCTCACCACGCGCTGCATACGAGCGCTCCATAGCACACCCTTTCGTGTGGCAGGCTGTGCTATCATCGGCACAGCCCGCGTTGATCTCCCCAATGCGGGCCACCGGGCGCGGGGTGTTCACTGCCCCCCGCGCCCGCCACCCCTAATCGCCCGTGTCCTCCTCCTCGCTGGCAACCTCAATCAGCGCCTCGTCCCCGCCCTGAAATACCCCGAGTAGATCCTCTAACATTTCCGCGTCGTCGTCCGGATTCCAGGACGCGGCTGCCAGGCAGTAGCAATCGAGTAGCATTGGTTCCTCCTCTTTCGTAAGGTCATAGCGCGGCAGAGTGCCGCCACTCACCGCCGATATGTCCAAAGGCCAACCGTACCGCGCGCGGCGATGGGCGTCGCATACGGCGTCGCATCAGCGTACAGGTGCGCCTGCGCGGCCGCGAGCGGCGTTGCGCCGGCCTCTTGGATAATCCGCTCCGTAGCTTCATCCACTCTCACACAGTAACTACAGATCCAGATATCATTGACATCGCTTTCGAGTGCAAGCCAAGGTTGATAGTCCTCGCCGAGCTCGAAATCGTCATCGTCCTGCTGCTGCTCGGCCCAGCGCGTGAGCGCAACCTGTTTAAGTCCTGCTAGGCGCATCAGCAGCATTTCCAGCGTGTCACTCATAACAGATCGTCCGCTTCCGTCTCCGGCGCGGGTGGCTCGTCAAACAGCCGCTGCTGCCCGGCCGGAACCAGCAGCGCAGCAGCGGCCGCGCGTACGTCCGCATCGCGGCCCTCGCGTGCCAGCCACTCGACGTAGCCGGGGTCGCGCCGCCACACATCGGCCAGATACTGATTGCGATACTTGCCAAACGTCAGCACCAGGTCGCCGCCCTCGACAGGCGGCGGCAGCGTCTTGGCACCGCTGGCCACGTCGAGCAGCTCGGCCAGGCGCGCGATGATCACGTACAGATTGTGCCCCGTCGCGCCGTGGTTGAAGTCGCGTACATACAGCTCGCTGAATGCCAGCTCTTTCTGCTGGCGATCGTTCAGGAATGTAGTACGCCAGTCTGATGTGATAGTCATTCGTCACTCGCTTGCTTATGCTTACGCTTCTGCAACTTGGCCTGGAGACTCGCGATTCGTTCGGCGTTGGGCTTGCGGCCTACTGGGGACTCCTCGTATCGAAGACGCCGCTCCAGGTCGTTGATTTTTACATTGTGGCTGTAGCGCTGTTTCTGCACCTCGAAGCGCCGCAGCAGCTCGGCCAGCGCCTCGGGCGCGATGTAGTTGGGTAGCTGCTCGAGCAGCCATTTGAGCGGATAGGTCTCTGTGATCATTCCGCCTTCTTTCCAATCGCCTGCGCGATCCGCTGGCGCAGCGCCCGCGCCACTTTCTTGGCCGCCGGCAGCGTCTTGGCCTGGCCGATCTGATACTCGAGGCCGTAATCCAGTTCGCCGACGAGCACCCACGCCTCGTGGTTCCGTGTCTGGTAATGCGCTTCAAACTTCCGCGCAATGTCGAGCTGCACCTCCAGCTCGGCGATCCGCGCGGCCTGTTGCGCAATCGTCGATCCGTCAGCGGCCGCCATTCGTAGTTCCTCGCTCATGCACTCTTGACCTTTCCGCGCGGCGTGCGCTCGGGGTGCAGCACATCGGCCATCAGCGCGCCCACGAACAGCGCGAAGCTGTCGTCAGCCACCATCTCCCGCCGGATGAGCTCCATCGCGGCGGCCTGGGTGATGGCGGTGGCCAGGCCACGGAAGGCGGCATCGGTCGGCGCAAGCGAGAGCAGCGTCAGGTACATCCGGCGCGCGTGCGCCGGATCCGTGCGCAGTTCCTGCGCGGTGGCCTCGGCCTCGGCCGCGGTGGCGGGCGTCTCACCCGCGTACAGGCGGCGAATCTCGTCAGGCGTCATGCGGCACCTCCGGCGCGCGCAGCGCCATCGATTCTGGCCACCCTATGTCTTCTTTCATTGCATAGACGTGGTAGTACCGCAGGCCATCCTTGCGCTCGAGCACGATAAACACGCCGCGCATTGTTTCGACAGCGTCTGGCCGAATGCAACACGGCCATAACATTTGCTGCAGCTGCGTGGCGAGCTTGCGCGCCGTCCGCCACGCGTGACTCGCGGATTTAGTTGAGTTGATTCGAACGCGCAGCTCGCGATCATAGAGCCGGCGGATCTCGTCAGGGGTCATGCGACACCTCCCCACGGCACGCGCTCCATTCGGCCGTTCGCCAACCGTCCAGATGGAGCTGTGCCGGCGTATTCACCAGATAGGCATGTATGGACGGAAAGGTGTGGCCCGCCCAGCAGCGATAACAATATCGCCCATCGGCAACCGCTTCCGGCGCGAGAACGATCAGCCGATCGCCCTCCACCTCCACAACCGCAAACGATGCCGTACTCCACGCGTCCCCCGGCACCTGCCAGTCAACCAACGATCCCGGCGCATAGTCATAGTCCGCGATAGGCTTGGGTATCGCCAGGCGCGGCGGATCGAGCAGCACGTCACACGGCTCGTCGCAGTAGCAGCAACAGGCGCTCACACCGCCTCCTCTCGGGCGCTGAAGCCGAGCATCGCCGCCGCCGCGTTGAATGCCGGGTTGCCCAGAAACAGGCGCGCGGCCTGCGCGACCTGCGCCTCGTGGAGTACGATCGTCGGGCCGCTGCTCGCGGCCAGCTCGCCCTCGACAAGCGCGAGCGCGGCCGCGAGCAGCGCGCGCTTGACCGCCAGCTGCTTACGGTCGACCACCGGCGCCGCAGGCGCCAGCGGCGTGAGCACGGGCGGGGCGACGCGGGCCGGGGGCGGGGCGGCGATCTCGTCGTCGCCGGCGGGCGCCGCTGCTGGCGCCGGGTGCGGGGGGAGCGTGGGCCGGGGCGGCGGGGCCGGCTTGCCCTTTGCCTTGTCAGCGACCTGCTGGACGTGCGCGCCGGTCACTTTGCCGCCGGGGGCCGTCGTGACGGCCTCCTGCCAGACCTGCCGCTGCTGCGCGGGCGGGAGTCCGGCGAGCGGCCGCACCTGGGCCTCGTTCGCCGGGGCGGGCGTGTCCACAAGTGTAGACACGGCGGTCGCCGCAGCCGCCGCATCCATGAGCTGGTAGGCGCGCGCGCGGCCAATCTCCCAGCGCTCGCGACAGTACGCCTCGAAGGTCGGATGGTCGCCGCGATACAGCTGTGCGTCGCGGATGGCCGCGAGCGCGTTGCCGACCTCGACGAACGTGTCAATGCCGCGGGCGATCGTGCGCTCGTGGGTCTCGAGCGCCTGCTGCTCGGTGGTGGTGAGGGTGAGTGCGGTAGTAGTAGTCGTCATGCAGCTCGTTTACCTTTCTGTTGCTTGGCCTGCTCGCCGCGCAGCGCTGCCAGCGTCAGCCCGGTGGCGGCACTCAGGTTGGCGGCGGTGATCGGGTCGCTGCGCATTGTGAGCGATCCGAGATCGACCACCGTGCGGAAGATGGTCAGGCGGCGGGCAACGACAATTTGGTACAGGTACTGCCCGGCGATCGCCGCCATCATCTGGTTGACGATCAGGCTCTGCGCGTTGTCCTGCATTGCCGTCGCACAGTCGGCGCGCGGCCGCGCGGGTGCGTCCTTGAGCAGCTCGGGATACAGCAGCGGGGCGGTCGGGAGGGCGCCGCACACCCCTGACAGGCTGAGGCATCCCGCCATCCCGCCGGCCGCGCGTCTACTCCCGACGACGACCTGACCGCTGTGCTCGTGGTTCCCGCAATCGAGCCACAGCCGCCACGCCCCACCCAGGGTAGCGGCAATGGCACGCCGGCCGGCTGCGGTATCGACCGCGCCCACCAGCACCCCGTAGCGCTGATGCGCGGCCAGGTGGCTCGACCAGGATGTGTCGAGCATCTGCGGGAAGGCGGCAATCGGCAGCCCGAACACCGCCGCGAATCGCGCGGCCAGCGCCTGGGCCTTGTTCCGCCCGATGTCGGCCGCGCTGAACAGCTGCCGCCCGACGTTCGTGCGCTCGACCGTATCGCCATCGATGAAGGCAAGGTCGATCTGCGGCCCGCCGGTGTCGCGGCAGTGGACGGCAAGCCGCGCCATTGCCTGCGCAATATGGCTCCCAGTCCCCCCGCAACCGACCAGCGCGATCGCGATGCGGGGGGACTCAGGGATGAGGAACGGTACCACCGGATCAATCGTCAGCGTCTGCATCGCGACTCCCTCCTGCGTAGCGATCCACAAACGGGCCAAGCCCATCGAACACGATCCCGGCCGGTACGGGGCAGTGGAGGCCGTAGACGTTCAGGCGCACCACTATCTCGGGCTGCCGGAACAGGTTCCCGATTACGGCGGATACGCTGAGTCCCTGATCGTCGGCGTCGTCGGTACTGCTGAAGTATGCCCGCATGTCGTGGTGGCTGTGCAGATCCAGCAGCACCGTGCCGCTGGTGGGCATCGCGTAGCGCACCCGCGTCGCCGATGCGTCCTGACCGCGCGGCGCGACCACACGCACGCCGTCGCGCTCGACAACGAAGTACTGCTTTTCGATCGGGCGCGCGATCGGCCCATCGCTCGCGGCCCGCTGGGCATCCGCGAGTACCGGCGCGAGCAGTGCGCCCGGCAGCCGGCGCGGCCAGCATGGCCAGGACACGTACGCCATCAGGCGGTGCAGGCCGGGCACCACGCAATCAAGCGCGGAGGCCCGTGCCTGAATCGCGATCGTGTCACTCACCCCGCGCTTGAACACGCCGTTCGCTGCGTACAGCCAGTCGATGCCAGGGCGGACATCCATCCAGTCGCGGGTATCAACCCGCGCGACCTGGTGGCGCACCAGGCTGGCAAATGTTGTGCGCAGATCGCACCTCATCGCCCACCGCCTTCCCACGGCCCACCGGCCAGCAGCCAGCGAAGCTGGTATGCCGTCGGCACCAGGTCGTCGAGCGGGTAGAGGCCGGCGCCGGCCTCGACCAGGTGTTGCCAGCGCGCCAGCACCGAGGTCGGAAATTGCACGCTCTTTGCATTCGCCAGGTGCAGGCTGAAGTAGCTCTCCTCGAGGAAGAGCGTGAGTGCGCCGCGCAGCGCACCCGGCGTCGCCTCCGGCCGTGGGGCGCTGCTGCCCCAGCACGGCCGGCCATCCGCATAGCAGTTCGGGAGCGGCGCGACCATGAGCGGCACATCGTCGCGCCGGGGGTACTCGGGCGTGGCCAGCGCCCAGATCCGGTAGTCGGTGCCGCAGCCGGCCCAGACCAGCGGCGGCAGGGGGATGGTGTAGCTGCCGACCTCCATGCGCAGTGTGTGGACGCTCGGCGGCACATACACCACGGTGAACGCCTGCCCGTGCATGCGGCCGGTGCCGAGCGTGTGCGGCGGCAGCAGACCCGAAGCCGGCGGCGCGCTGCCCAGCACGTCGCCAAGCGCGGCGGGGGTGATCGGGTACTGCGTCCAGCGGCCATGGTGCCGCCGGGTCAGGAGGGTCAGATCGTCGTAGATCGTGATCTGCGCCAGCGGCTCGCCTGCGGTGACGACCACGTCGAGCGCGCGGGGGGCTGGTCTATAGCGTGTTCGGTTCATACCGCACTTGCCTCTTCTTCTGCATCGCCGAGCAGCGTGATCAAGGACTTCGGCGCCGCCTGCAGCTCGCGCGTGGCCGCACGCGCGGCCTTGTGGAGCTGACTCGCCAGGTTCCGTAGCGCGTCGAGCTGTGTCACGTGTCGCGACCAGTCCGCATAGGCGGCTTCGAGGCGCGCGGCCGCGCGCTGCTGCTGCGCCAGGCGATCGATCGCCCCCCAGTCGAACGCCTCGTCTACCTCGCCCATGAAGATCGCCTCCACCTCGTACTCGTCGTAGTTTGCCAGGGTATTCGTGGTCTTGCCAAAAGGGTAGCCCACGAGATCCCAGGCCGAGACCCCGTACGCCTGGGCGTTTGCAAGCTGCAGCGTCGCGCCGAACAGCTGGAGCGGCACATCGCTAGGCAACGGCTTGATGTGCAGCAGGTCGAACGCCAGATCCTCGTCGATAGACGCAGCCATCGGTGCGATCGGCACGCCCAGCCCCAGCGGCGTGTGCTGGAACATGTGCCAGAGCAAGAGCGTGAGCGGCGCGTCGGGGTAGGTGTCGCTCACGTCATCGACCAGCGCCTGCACGCCGTAGCCGTGGAATCGCGGGCGGGGAATCCTGATGAAGTGGGCGAGGTCACTCATCCACTCCGCACTAACGGCCGTGAACATGCCGATCGTCTCCTCGGGCGTATCGGCCAGATTGTAGGGCGTAAGTCCATCGCCACATTCATCGCCCGGCCAGCGCAGCAGAAGCCCCCGCTGTTCGACCAGTTGCCAGAAAGCTGCGCAACACCCCAACAGCCGGAGGAGCGTCACCGGCATGGCGTCGATGTGCGACTCGTGATAAAAGTCGGGGAACTGCTCATAGATCAGCGCCGCCCCGGACAGTCCAACCAGATAGGCGCTGGCCTCCTCAGGGGGCAATGCGCACTGCGTCGCGGTGAGGTCTACCAGTCGAGTAGGATGGTAGACGCGATGGCGGGCACGCGATCGACGCGGGCGCATAGCGCAGCTCCTTCACTCGGCCGGCGGTGTCCGTCGGCGGCTTCTTCCAGACCAGCGCGGATCGCCTCCTCCGTAGCGAGCGCCTCGCCAATTGTCATCTGCTCGCGCATGAGCCGGTCGAGCAGCGCGCCATTGGCTGTGCTGCTCCACGGGGTGCGCGGGCTGCGCGGCGCGGCGGCGAGCTGGCGCGCCAGATCCGCGCCGCGCAGCCCCTTGGTGCCCGCGCGCTTGACGAACTCCACCGTCTCGGTGCCGTCGCGCGCCCCCTTCTGCACGGTGGCGCCCGCCACATCGGTGAACCCCATCGCCAGCAGTTGCTGGCGGATCGCCTCATTGTCGGTCGCGGCCGGGACACTGAACTCCTGCCCGGCCACAATCACGATCTTGGTCGCTTCAGACGTAGACATGGGTGGTTCCCTTCTGTTCTGCTATACTGCTGCCATGGGCGCGCGAGGTGGTTCCCGCGCCCCGCCCGGCCGCGTCAACGGTCGGGCCTTTATTTACTCCACTGCCCGGCGTGCGGGCAGTCCAGGAAATGACTCTGTGCGTAGCGAGTCCCGTCGCGAGTCTGCACGGTGCTCAGCGCGAGCGGCACTGCGCGCCCGGCCGGCGTGTGCGCCCAGACGATCTGCGCGCCGCAGCTGCGACAGCGCACGATCCTGGCGTCTGGCGGGATGGGCAGCTCGTGCGGCCGGCTGGCCGGCGCGGCATGATCGAGGAAGCTGGCCTGCAGGGTGGTCATGCCGCCACCACCAGATAGTTTTGCTGGGCCTGCGCGGCCCACCAGCGCATCGCCCGCACGCTCGGCGCGGATGGCTGCGGTGGTGGTGGCAACAGCGCCCGGATAGCGGTCGCCAGCGTCGAGTCCGTCCGCATCGCGTGCTGCACGCGATCCCAGCTGTAGCGTACGGTCGAGTGATCCAGCCCGCCCAGCAGGCTGCCAATGCGCTGCTGCGACAGGCACGGGAAGTGCTGGTGCAGGGCGTATGCCGCCACCTGGCGCGCAAACGCCACATCGCGCGTGCGGCCTCGTCCGGTCAGTGCTGCGACCGAGAGGCCAAAGTGCTCGGCCACCCGTGCGATCACCTGTTCGATTGTCACAAGGCCTCCTTATCCTTGCGCCGGCGCCGCAGCAGCAACTCACGGTAGTCCGGCACATCGATGTACAGCTCGGTAGTCAGCTCAGCAATCCGGCTGGCCAGGCGCGGCTCATGGTCGGCGCGCGCCATATTGCTGGTAATCACGGTCGGCCGCGCGTAGGTGCAGCGCGCGTCCAGGATCTCGAACAGCGTGGCATTTGCGTGGTCGAGCCGTCCATCCTGGCTCGGCGCGTGATACTCCGTGCCAAGATCATCCAGCATCAGCAGATCCACCAGCATGAGCGCCTGCACGCGCTCGTCGGCCGAATTGTCGCGGAAGCCACTGCGCACGAACCGCAGCAGCGCCGGCACTGTCGCATAGGCCACGCGCCATCCTGCCAACGCGTAGCTGTTTGCAACAGCCGCAGCCAAGTGCGACTTGGCCACGCCGGTCGGCCCGTACAGGTACAGCCAGCCGCGCGGCTCTGTTGCATAGCGCTGTGCGATGTCGCGGGCACGCCGCAGCTGTCGCTGCTCTTCGGGCGTATACTCGGCCGGTATCTCGATCGCGAAGGTACACTCGGCCAGTTTGCCCATCTCCTGGTGCAGCCGCACCAGGGTTTCATCGCGCCGCGCATCCGCGTGGGCTACGCGCGCAGCGATCTTACAGCGGCAAGGGAAGATCTGGGCAAAGTGCGGGTGTCCGTAGGGGACGGCCTCTTTGTAGTAGCCGGCACCGCCACAATCAGGGCAGTGCGGGCCGGCAGGCGGAATGTGTGCCGGCTCTGTGCGCGCGGGCGGCGCGCTGAGCACCTCACTCAGTGCGACCTCGGAGATAGCCACGCTCCCCCGGTCGGGGTTTGCGGGTTGGGGTGGCGGCCGGCGCGGACGCTCCGCCACCACCCGCCCCCGCATCGGCACTCCGTCGATCCACATCAGCGGATCGGGGTTTGGGGCTGCGTCCATAGCTGATGTCACTCCCATATGCGCCCTCCACGCGCCAACGGTTGAGGATGCTTCGTACCTTCGCAACGGAGTTAAATTTGCCCGTCATGCTGCCGGCCAGGATTGCCCGGCCGACCCAGTACCAACCGCAGCCGTGGGTTGGGTGCTGGTGCTCGCTTGCGAGCGCAGCCAGATGCGCAATTGGCAAAGGCGCATCACATGCATCCGCCCACAAGTCGAATGGATGCATAGGCAATACCCATGCCCCCGCAGGCGTGGGTATTGCCGGCCACGATTCGCGCGTGCGCGCATGATCTCCTCCTCCTCCTCCATGCTCCTCCATGTGATCCCTGGGGGGATCAGTGATCTGATCCCTGGGGGGATCAGTCTGATCCCTGGGGGGATCAGTGATCTGATCCCTGGGGGGATCAGTCTGATCCCTGGGGGGATCAGTGATCTGATCCCTGGGGGGATCAGTCTGATCCCTGGGGGGATCAGTGGGGGTCAAAAAATCGAGCTGACCGTTAGGCGGCGTGTGTGCAGTACCGATCGGCGCGCCCCACCGCGCAAGAACATCCAGCGCGATCGCGCTGGATTGCTGGTCGAGCGTCCGCAGGTCGATGGTGTAGATCGGCCGCGACTGCGCGAAGCCGCGGATGCTCTCTTCGCCGGCCAGACACATGAGACCGAGATCAATGAGATCGTCGCACCAGCGCGCAATGTATTTTTGGTTAACCTTGGCGCGCGCCGCGATTTTGCGCGTGCCGAAACCCTTTTCGCGGGGGAACGCCGCCATGAGCCAGCGAACCGCGATCCAGACACACAGCTGTTCTTTGCTGGCGGTGCGTTCGAGCACAATGAGCGGGATGTCGGGCCGCCAGACGGCCGGGTCGATCGCCGGCGGCTTGAGAAAGACGATGTCCATAGGGTTTCCTTTGCCGCCGGAGCAGGCACCCCGGCGGCGTGACTCAGGCAGACGGAAGCTGAATGAGCTCGACATAGGCTGCGGCGATGACGCGCAGGTCGCCGCACGTGGTTGCAGCGGCCGCGTCCGCCGTAAATGCCGCTGCCTGCTGCGGCGACCATGCGGCGAGCGCATCCCGGATCGCGTGATACAGCGCGCTCATGGGGATGTCGGCCCGAACGACGACCCGTGGCTTGCGAATGACGATGGGCGCCATGGCTATCCGGCCGGAAGCGACGACCCGACCACAACGAACGCCCGGGCCTTAATGACCAGGCCGTTCAGGTGGTCGTTGCGCGCCGTCTCCGCCTCCCACTGCCGCGCCCGCGCCTCCTGGCGGGCCGCGCGCAGCGCCTGAGCGACGCGGGCCTTGAGCTGGGCGGCAGTCGTAATCGTCGTCATGTCAATGCTGGGCGTCACGAGCGCCCTCCTGCCGCGTCGGCACGAGCAGGGCGAGCAGCCAATCCGGCGGCGCCTGATTGGCAAGCCCGACCAGCGTGATATGCGGCTGGCCGACGAGGGGCGTCCAGCCCCCCCTCGAGATGGAGGTGCCCCGCCCACGGCGTGAGCTCGCCGGGGCCGATCGCCCCGTCGATCGCGGCCTTAGCCGCCTGCGCGACGTGGCGAGGGCACCACACGAGGATGAGTGCGCGGGTGTCGCCGGGCGCACTGCGCACCCCGGCGGCGAAGCCCGGCACCGGGGCGAACGAGTCGAGCGCGCCGCCGAGATGTGGCATCATGCGCGCATCGGGCAGCCAGCGGAACAGAAGCAGATCGCCAGGTCGGGCGTAGTAGCACGCCTGTGCCGGCATAGAATGGCTTGACGAATGCATGATTGTCTCCTATGCTAGTGCTGCGCGGCGCACGCGCGTCACTCCCTGCTCGCGCGCCGCATCCATGAGACGCCCGCATTGCTGATTCCATGCGCAATGCGGGCGTCGCTGTTTCCCTGCTACTCCCGTGTGTCGTTGGGGCGCACCTCCTTCCTGCTGATAAAAGCCTCGAGACGACCGTTTCCTTATGGGACTGCCATGGGCGCAGTCCAGGACGGAACGGAGCTATTGGCATGAATCTGACCACAGCGATCGATCGCTTTCTGGACGATCGCACGCTCAAGCGCCGATCGCCTGCAACCATCGCCCGCTACCGTGCCGCGCTGCATGCGTGGCGGGACTGGCGCGCGCGCGACGCGACCGCATCGATGGAGCTTACCGCCGTGACGCTGGTCGAGCTGCGGGAGTATGTGCGCTACCTGCTCATCGAGCATGTGCCGCACAGCACCAACCCCCGCCGGCCGGCAGTCGCGCGGCGCGGCCTCTCGCCGAATGCCGTGCGGAGTGCCCGCAACATCATCCGCGCGCTCATGCTCTTCTGCGTTGAGTCGGGCGATCTTGCGCCGGAGTGGCGCGTGTGGCTGCAGCAGAGCCGGCTGCCATCGCCGGCGATCGAGATCCAGGATCGCGCGTACTGGGACGCGGCCACCGTGACCGCGTTGTGCGCGGCAGCCGGCGACGATGAGGATGGCCGGCGGTGCCGCGCGGCGATCTGGCTGATCTACGAGAGCGGCATGCGCCTCGACGAGCTGTGTCGCCTGCACGATGCCGACACCGACCGCGCCCGCCGCCGTGCCCGGATTGTGGGCAAAGGTCGGAAAAAGCGCTGGGTCTACTGGGGCGCTGCGTCCGCCACGGCGCTGGATGCCTATCTCGCCGTGCGGCGTGGGGCCGGACGCGGGCGCAGTGCTGCGCGGCACCAGCGCCCACAACAATGGCCAGGCGCTATCGGCCGACGCGCTGCGCGCGCAGATTAAGCGTCTGGCGCGGAAGGCCGGCGTCACGCTCCCACCGGGCGCTCCGATCCACGCCGGACGGCATGCGTTCGCCCACCTGATGCTCGATGGCGGCGCGGCGATCTCGGAGATCGCCGACCTGATGGGTCATGGCGATGTCCGCACGACCATGCGCTACCTGCACGAGCGCCCCGAAATTCTCCAGTCGATCCACGCCCGCGCACTCCACCAGGCCGATCCCGCCGCAGACTCATAATCGCTAGGTCACTGGTTCAAGTCCAGTCACCGGCACCAGTGCGTACGCGCGACATCGCGAATTAGTGTCAATTCGAGTCTTCAACGCGCCACGCGGGCTTCTGCGTACGCAGGGTCATGCGTGCATGTGCCTTGATTTGCCGCATCGTGTTGCGGCATTCGGCATAGGCGCGCAATACCCGAGCAGTATGATGACCCTCGTGGAGGATTTGATCGACCTTGGCGCCCCAACCACGGGCCAACACGAGCACGTTTGAGGGGCTGATCAACGCACCGTGCGTTTTCGCCCGGCGCGGCCACAAAGAACATATGTGCGTTCCCGTCGAGGGGATTTGCACCCGCCCGCACTGAGGATGTATGGAACGGCTCCAACCCATCCTTGCCGCGATCTGGCGTGGCATCATTCGCACCTGGCAGCGCGGCCGCTGGGGCAAGATCGCGGTCGTCGTCGGGGCGTTTGTGCTGAGCTGCTGCGGAGCGACCCTGATCGGGGCTGTACTGCCACAGCCGCGAACGGCAGCACCGCCAACCCCAGCAGCATCCCGCGTACCGGCTGTTGCGGCAGAGTCGACCAGCGCGGCCACGGCAGCACCAGAACCGACGAGTGCGCCGAGCGCCACGCCCGCGCCGCCTACGGCGATCCCAGCCACGTCAACCGTGGTACGCGAACGGGGCGTGATGTTCAAGGCCGATCTGGGTGCGCAGTGGCCGCTCACGGTTGACGCGATCCGGCTGCGGTGCGTCAACGGGCGCGAACTAGTGTTCGATGCGGACGGCACAACCTACGCCTTAAATGGCACGGCCAAAGGGACGAAGCGCTACGCCGACCTTGGGCCAATCTGGCGGGACGATCCGCTGACTCCGGGGCTAAAGATCTCGTTGCAGCCGCTTTTAGACATGGGATTGCCACTGTGCTCGTGATAGTGAGCGAACACTATCGAGGCGTCGTCGATCATGGGCGTTCACAGCGTCCAACGGATCGGACGCATGGTCGATCCGTGGTACACTATGCGCACGTCGCAGCAGTCCCTCGCTGTCGATGCGCGGGGCCATATGTGCCCGGCGGAACCGATCCACCACGACACCCCACGCCTCCGCGCATCCGCGTATGGTTCAGCTCAGCGCAGCATGGCGCTGAGCTACGAGAGTCGGCGCAGCATGGCGCCCAACATCCCAACGGGACGGTTCAGATCTCGCATGTTGTCAAGGTGCTTCCGCGCCTGGACATAGACTCGCCGCGATCGTGGTGGATGGGCGGCGAGTCAGACGCATCACAAAGCCCGGCCATGGCAATGCTGTGTTACGCAGCGGCGACGTGGCCGGGCTTTGTGATGCTATTCGTTAAGTGTACTGAGTGACGATCTCACGAAGGTACATGTATCGTGTCGGGGTGTTATGCCCTGGCAACACCCATGGGTAGCTGTGGTGCGACTTGACTCCCGCCCCCACAGCTACCCATAAGTAATCCATCGGGATCATATTCCAAGATATCCCCCACACCCACCCCATAGTACACGCACAGTTTATACAGAATTTCCTCATCGAACCGTTTCGTGCTCCCACGCTCAAGGCGCGCTAATGCCTTGCGCTCGATTCCTGCCTGTTCTGCAACTTCGATCTGGGTGATTTTTCTCCCCAGCTTAGCCTGATGTTCCAGGCGTAGTTGCAGCGCCTTGGACACGATTTTCGCCATTCATGCACCTCCATGAGTATCGTTCATGCGAACGATAACACACCTTTACGTACGTGTCAAGCCCCAAAATTGGCCGCTATATATCTCAAATTGGGACTTGACACGTACATATTTAGTAGTATAATGTACCTATAAGCGAACACGAAGGGCTAGAAAGGACACACAAATGTACGCAGTCAAGTTCAATCGGGCGGATCGGGACTTCGCAGTGTACTTCGATGGTGAGATCATCGGCTACGGCGCGACGGCCGAAGAGGCCGAGCAGATCAAGTTCGAGGATATGGCGCGGCGGGCACAGTAAAGCTGACGGCAGCACCCGGTGGAGAAGCTACGGTGGGGAGGTGAATCAGACCTCCCCACCAAACCATCAGCAAGGAGATTGTAGCCGATGAACGAGACGTGTGCAAGCCTGGTGGTCGCGGCGCTGGAAGAGCGGGCGCAACAGGTCAAGGAGGAGATCGCGCGCCTCCAAGCCGCGATTACCGCGAATGACGCGCAGGGTGACCCTGACCTGAAGCAGGAGCACACCTATTTGCTGAAGCATTTCAACGCCTATAACAAGGCCTTGTTCTACTGGGAAAAGGGCATCCGGCCCTCGCAGGCGCCGGGTGGCGACTGGCTCATCCCGTCGGGAAGTCAGGGCGGAGCCACGATCCATCGTGTTAGCCGCGCGGGCGGCGTGTGGGTATGTGGGCCGTCGTGCAAGGCGACGGCCTTCCACTGGCACGGCGCGCTGATCGAGGGACTGGAGCGCGCCGAAGAGCTGGCGATGCTGCACGATGACTCGCCGTCGCTGTTCGAGCCGCACGCGGATTGCGACGACGATCCGTTCCTGCCGACGAGCAGCGCGGCCGCGCTTGGCGCGCGGCTGGCACAGGCGCGCGCCCGTATCGCACAGGATGTCGGCGACTGGTTCTAGGTGGTGCAGGCGGGGGCGGCTGTGGTGGCCGCCCCCGCATGGAGGCAGCCAATGTCCACACGATATCGTGGGTATCAGGCGCAGCTGACCGACCTCGATCGGGAGCTGCTGGCGCTGTACGAGGCGCCCGTGCCACCCCCGCCCGCCGACGGACTCTGCTGCGACGGCTTCCGGCGTGGCGTGTTCGCCGTCTCGATCCACGACCCGCTCGTGTGCGTGCGCTGTTGGCCAGCGCGCCAGGTGGCGATCGAGGCGCGGCGCTACGCCTGGCGGCGCGCGCCGATCGGCGCCTGCCACCGTGCCGCCCAGCGAGGCGGCACGGTGGCAGGCGCCGATCGGCCGCATCACGCGCGCCCGTGGGCGCGCCGTGGAGGCCGCGTAGATGCGCGAGCAGCCGCCCCCCACAACTCCGGCGCCCAGCGGCCGGCCGCACGGCGAGCGCGTGCTGGCGTATGCGCAAATGTTGATGCGCACGAAGGGCTATGGATGGTCGAAAGCACTCGCCACGGCCGCGAGCCTGCTTGCCCCGGACGGGCAGCGCACGGCCCAGATCATTGACGCGCTGCGCGGTGGTCGCACCCACCACCCCGAGCGAGGCCTCGGCACCGCGCGGCGAACCATCAGGAGGTATGGAATGCTATGCTATTTGGAGAGCGCTCCGATCGGCGGTGGCCCGGTCGGTGGCCCACCCCCCCCCCCGCCACCGCCACCACCCAGCGGCGCACCGCCCAGCGCGCCGATCGGCGGGCGCGACTCAGCCAAACGCGCGGCCGCGCTGCACGAGGCGCCGCACCGCGCAGGGAACCACGCGCCCTATCGCGGCAGGAGATTGCCGCGATAGGGCAGAAAGAAGGACACAACATGGTGCATGTATTTCTGCTCCCGTACGAAGCGCGGGGCCGCGCCAGCCTCTCGGGGAGCGCGGTCAACGCGGGAGGAGGAACCGTCTCTAGCTGGCATGTCATATGTCGGCGCGATCTGGTCGCCGGCCGCGCAGGGTGTGTGGCCGTGTTTATCAAGGATCATTCCTGGTTGCCGACAGTGTGGACGAGGCGCTGTCGGCCTACACCGCCCGTCTGCCATTGGTAGACAGCCCCGAATGCGCAATGCGGTCATTCAGGGTGCATGAGCCGCTCGAGCAGTGGGATGCCGAATACGTGCGGCTGGCCCACGGTGGGGCTGGCCCACGGCCAGTGGAGGCCGCGTAGATGCGCGAGCAGCCGCCCCCCACAACTCCGGCGCCCAGCGGCCGGCCGCACGGCGAGCGCGTGCTGGCGTATGCGCAAATGTTGATGCGCACGAAGGGCTATGGATGGTCGAAGGCGCTCGCCACGGCCGCGAGCCTGCTTGCCCCGGACGGGCAGCGCACGGCCTAGATCATTGACGCGCTGCGCGGTGGTCGCACCCACCACCCCGAGCGAGGCCTCGGCACCGCGCGGCGAACCATCAGGAGGTATGGAATGCTATGCTATTTGGAGAGCGCTCCGATCGGCGGTGGCCCGGTCGGTGGCCCACCCCCGCCCCCGCCACCGCCACCACCGAGCGACGCACCGACCAGCGCGCCGATCGGCGGGCGCGACTAGCCAAACGCGCGGCCGCGCTGCACGCGGCGCCGCCCCCCGCAGGGAACCACGCGCCCTATCGCGGCAGGAGATTGCCGCGATAGGGCAGAAAGAAGGACACAACATGGCATGTATTTCTGCTCCCGTACGAAGCGCGGGGCCGCGCCAGCCTCTCGGGGAGCGCGGTCAACGCGGGAGGAGGAACCGTCTCTAGCTGGCATGTCATATGTCGGCGCGATCTGGTCGCCGGCCGCGCAGGGTGTGTGGCCGTGTTTACAGGGGATCATTCCTGGTTGCCGACAGTGTGGACGAGGCGCTGTCGGCCCTACACCGCCCGTCTGCCATTGGTAGACAGCCCCGAATGCGCAATGCGGTCATTCAGGGTGCATGAGCCGCTCGAGCAGTGGGATGCCGAATACGTGCGGCTGGCCCACGGTGGGGGCTGGCCCACGGCCATACGATCGGCCGCGCTCGCGGTAACTGTAGCGGTGGCCCACGGTGCTGCGCCGTGGGCCACCGGAGGAGGAATATGGCAGACGATACCATCACCTTCGGCGCGGCCCGGCGCGGCGCCCAGCGCCGCGCGTGACCGATCCACTACTCCAGTGGGCCACCGGCCTCCAGACGAACGAACGGCGGATCTACGCCGGCTGGCTGGTCGAGGTCGGCACGCACGCCGCGCTCGACGACGCCATGGGCGCGGCCGGATTTAGCCAGGTCACGATCGCCGATGGCAGCGGCACGATGGTCACGCATTGGGCAGTCGAGACGGCCGGACCTGTTTGTGATTACCGAGGGTGCAATCGATCGGCGAGATGCAGCACACCGACGAGCGCTACGGCATCGCCTTCGGCTGGCGCACGCTCGACGGCGGCCGGCAGCAGTCGGTCATGCGCTTTCGCGGCTTCCTGGCCGAGCTGCTCCAAGTGGGGTTTTACGAGCCATTACTCATCACGGCCAAGAGCACCCTGACCGGCGATCTGATCGCCGCGCTCACCCGCCAGTACGAGGTACTGGATGCCGTCGATGCCTTTCGCACGCTCGGTGGGCAGCCGCCGCTCCAGCCGCCGTTCTACGCCTGCAGCATCCCGCTCGGCCCTGGCCAGGAGGTTACGCGCGGCAGTGGCGGACAGACCAAAGCGATTACGCCGCCGGTCGCGGTCATTCCCGCGCCGATCACCAAAGCGTACATTCGCAGCCACTGGATCAGGCGTGAATGGGTCGGGCTGGTCGAGGGCATGGTCGCCGACACGGTGCGCTGGTCGATTGCGGCCAGTGCCCAGATCGCGGCCGGCGACGAGCCACCGCGGGAGGCCTAGCGATGTGGGAGACTCCCGTCGAAGAGGCGCCGCGCCAGCAGTGGCGCCGGCGCCTGCAGCAGCGGCGCTGCCTGGTGTGCGGCACGCGCGATCTGGCTAATCGCGCGACGAGCTATTTCTGCGCCACGCACATCGGTACGCATCGATACTGCTCGCGCTGCGAGACGCTGCGTTCCACGGCCGAGCATGGTCGAGATGCGCGCTGCCGCAGCTGTGCCAGCGCCTACGCGTTGGCGCGGTATCATGCGCAGCCAGACAGTACGCTCTATCGGATATGCCTCCGGCAGATAGCCGCGCGCCGGCAGACCCGCGCCGATCAGCTTATGGCGGCGCTGCGCCGCCGGATCGCGCTCGCCGACCTGGTGCGCGCGACACCAGAGTGGACGTGGCGCCGGCGGGCGGCACTGGTTGGCGGGAACGCTACCCAGCTCGCCGCCAGCTACCGCCGGCAGTGCGCCGGCGCGCTGGGCGATGTGGACGCCGCCGATCGCGCACGCAAACGGCGATGAGTTTCGTGGTATCGGACGCGCTGTATATCTTGGCGCAGTAGCCCGTCTAGCGCGCCGCTTGGCAGCGCCGGGCGAGGGGGAAAGGAGTGACGATGAACAACGAGGAACGGGCGAAACAAATTGTCGATAAGTTCTCCATCGGTAACAACGGGCGGCAGACGCTGATCGACATGGTGGCGGGCGCGCTCGACACTGCGGTGGCTGCGGAGCGGGGGCGGGCGGAGCCGCTGGTCAATGCGGTGGTCGCCTGCTTCAATAGGCGCGGCGTCCAGTGGGCCGAGCGCAAGGGTAACGAGGATATATCCGATCTGGCCGATGCGCTGTCAGACTACGGCCACTCGCTCGCACTGGAGGCACGCCATGAGCGCGAGCGGGCTGCAGCGACGCCATGACTCCTGATCAAGGCGCGGCGCTCCTCGCCGCGATCAGTGCGCAGGTCAGCCCGGCCGATCGTGCCGCGATCGGGGCGTGGGCCGAACGCATCCTTGCCAATGTCGGCTTGCTGCACGATGCGCTCGACGGGCGCATCGTGCTTGTAGGCTTTGACCCGCAGGCGCAGGAGCCGCTCTGGGATATTCCTGGGGGGCCGCCAGCGACGCTGGCATGGCTGTTCCGGCGGCGGGATTAGGGGGTGCCTGGTGGTGATACGTGGCATGCTCCGGCATGCCCACAAGTGACATGGAGGGCGTATGTATTTTCCAGTTCGAGCCGGGGACGGCCCGTCGTATCGGGTGATGTTCGCCCGGTCTCCTGGACGTGGATCTGTCCGGGAGTACCTGATCTTCGGGATTGCGGAGGGGACTCCGATCCCGGCTGCTGGTTCGCGTTCAATACGCCGCGCGTGGGCTACGAGTCGTTCGCGGCCCATCTGTTCGCCCAGACGGCGACGAGCGGGGATCTGGTGTTGGCGGCGTGGATGGTGTGGCGCGCTGATTGGCGCGGGCCGTCTCGGAGGTTCCGTTCGGCTGGCGCGCCGACTGGCGGCGGCAGCTGCCGGCGGACGCACGATAATGTGATGTCCACAATTGTAGACATCACATAGGAGAGAAACCTATGGCGAAGGATCTAAACAAGGTGATGATCATCGGGCGGCTTGGGGCCGACCCCGAGCTGCGGTATACGCAAGGCGGGCAGGCGATCTGCTCATTCCGCGTGGCCAGCGGCCGGAGCTGGCGCGACGCCGGCGGCAATCAGCACGAGGACACGGAGTGGTTCCGCGTGGTGGCCTGGGACAAGCTGGAGGAGACCTGCACCCAGTACCGGACCAAGGGCAGTCGGGTCTATGTCGAGGGCCGGCTGCAAACGCGCAAGTGGCAGGACGCAACAGGCCAGGATCGCCACAGCACCGAGGTGGTGGCCGGCGACATGATCATGCTCGACAGTCGGCGCGAGATCGGCGGCGGCACGCCGCCCCAGGGCCGGATAGTGCCGACCCTGGGATTCCCGATGCGGAGCCAGGCGACGACGACGTGCTGTTCCCCCACCCGTGGGGCCGCGCCGGCGCAGACCCGTCCGCCGGCCACGCGCCATGTCCCCGGCGTGCGGAAATCGAGCGCAGGCGCCGTCAAGGCGTTTGCAGATGAGGATCTGCCATTCTAGGAGGGGTATGCGGGCACGGAAATGTACACCGACGAGGCCGCACAGTGGGGTGGCTCCGACGAGGCGCAGGTAGCAGCGGAGATGCTGCGCGATCGGCTCGCCGATCGGCGGGGCATCACCCGGATTGATACCCACGGCGCGGCCGGCGGCGAGCATGCCTGGCGCGCACGGGTCTGCACGGCCGGCGGGGAGCTGCAGCGGCAGTTTGCCGATCGCGCGTATGGTGGGCCGCTCGGTGCGCTGGAGGCGGCCGTCGCGTGGCGCGAGTGTACTCGCGCGGCGGTTGGCCCACGGCCCCCACGACGCGGGCAGACGGTGCGGGTGGTGCGCGCCGAGTATGCGCGCATGTGCGGCTGGCTCGCCTATGCCGCCACCACCAGGCGCTATTTTGCTGACGGTGCCCACGGCGGGCGAATGGCTAGCTTATGCGACCGCCCGCGCATGGCTGGCAGCACAGGAGGCGTGATGTTTCTCGCCCGGTTCGACGACAATCCTAAGAAGACGACGGGGATTAAGATCGCGGAGGCAATTGCCGCCCAACATGGCGCGCTTTCCAGGTACGGCCGACCGTCGTATTGGTTAACGCGGCCGACCTGGTCGAGGTTCCTGGCGTGACGATCCGCGCGGTCGGCTACGTCCGCGCGAATACGTTTTGGGTGGGACAGGAAGGATGCGTGATCGTGTGGCGCTGTCGGATCGCGGCGGATCTTCGCACAAGAATCCGCCCGAAATACCCGCGAAAACCTTGACAGTCCACGAAGACTAGTGTATACTAGTCCTCGTGGACATAGAAATGCGGCGAACCGAGTGGCGGGGTCGCACCAGCAGCGGGCAAGTGCCCGGAAAGGAACTCCAACGAGCGACCATCGAGATCCCCAGCATCCTCACCGCGAACACCTACTTCTGGCGCCCAGGCTCCTCGGCCAGCGCGCGCCAGCTCAAACGGGGCCCGCCACGCCGCTGAAGTGCAGCGGTTCCTCAATCGCCACGCCGAAGCGCTGGCGGCCCGCAGGCGTCACGGTCGAGTTTTCGTACGACGAGAGCTGCAACAACGTCTATAAGTCAGTCGCTATCTACAGGATGGTGTCAGGAAGGATATTCGCGCCCTGAAGAAGGCGCTCGGCATCAAGTAGCTAGTCGTGGTGCGGGGCGGCTCGCTACCGCCTCGCACCACCGTCGAGTCGGTAGCACCGCGCCGAGTGGCGCGGCGAGAGGAGGAACCATGAAAGCAGCATACCTGTACGACTGGCGCGAGAAGAAACATAATCAGCGGCAACGAGTTGGCGATGCTGTTCGCTGAAGTGCTCGGCGACCCGAGCCCGGCGGGAAAGACGCCGATCGATCTGGTCTACGAGGCCGGAGCAGCAGCCGCCGTCTACACGAAAGCGGGCAAGCGTTCGTGGCGCGCGAGCGCGCAGATCGCATCGTTCGAGGCGCGAGTGCGCGAGGCACTGGCAAAGCATGGGCTGGAATGGTAGCTTCCCGTTTTCGGGTTCCTTGATCGCGCCGAGTTTGGCGCGGTGGGCATGGCGGCGAGTGCCGCAGGTCACCGTGAAGCTGATCCATCACCTGTCTGGACGACGCGGAAACGCCTCTTCGTCGAGATTGGGCGGGATCCCGGCCAAGTGCAGTCACTGGAGATCACACACACCTCTTTTGCCCCTTTTGGCTCGACCCGGCCGACCTGAGCCAGGAGGAACGCGCGCTGCTGGCCGAGCTCGGGGGCGCGATCCTGAGCGGCGCGGCGCACCTCCAATTCGAGGAGTGGGTGGCTGGCAGCGGGCAGCGGCGTGGCTGCGGCGGAGTCGCCAGCCGCCAATGCGACCGAGCTGCTCGCCTACTACCGCTACGCGCCGCCGGGCGGGCGCGTGTGGACGCGGCCGAGTTCGAGCGCATCGAAGAGGCGATCGCCGCGTTCCGCTAGGCGCGAGCCGCATCGGCCGGGCGATGCTCAACGGCACGAGCATGTACAGGCGCTCGCCGCGCCTGCCGGGGGTGGATCGCGGCCCACGCCGAGGCGG
>JADJRB010000005.1 GCA_016712445.1 Acidobacteriota bacterium
CCATTCCGCCGCCTTGATAATGATCGAGTACTCGTCGCCTTCAAGCAGATATGCCTCGCCCGCCGGGTGATCCGAGGGCAGCATCCCCATCACCTGGCCCTTCAGAATCGCCAGGTGCGCCTCGATCTCTTTCTGCTGTTTGTGCAGCGCCCCGTAGGCGTCGATTGCCGCGCGCTTTTCATTCTTCGTCACGCGGCCACCTGCTCGCGCCAGCGGTTTTTCGCCCACGCCCGCGCCATGGCGCGGCGCTGGGTCCGGCCCTCGCCCGCGTACGTTCGCGTGAACGTGTCGAACGCGGCGCGAAACAGCAGGTTGCGCCTGCACTGCCGCGTGGCCACAGGCGGCGCGGCTGGGCGCTTTGTCACGCTGGCCCACAGGTGGTAGGGCTTCGCGTTCTTGCCGAGCTTCAGCCTTTGCTCGATTTCACGGCTTACGGTGCGCATTGTGCGCTTGATGCTTTCGATCATGTGGGGTTCTCCGATACGGCTCGATACGTCTCAATGCGTCTCAGTAGGGCGAGATGGCTTCGCGGTCCTCGTACGTCACCACCTGCTCGCGCGGCCCGTACGAGTCAATGGCGCTCCAGGCAATCGCCAGCGCCATCACGCAGTCGTCGTGTTGCCCGCTGGGCGCTTCGTAGCGCGTTAGCCCGCTCGGCAGCTTCGACGATGCGAACGATTGCAGCTCGGCAAGTAACTGCGGGTCCGGCGTGATGCGGATATCGCCGCGCTCAAACGCAAGGCTCAGGCCTTCGATTGCCAGTGTCTTGCTGGCGTTCGTCGTGAAAAACGCTCGCACCGGCACGCCATCGCGGTAAAGCTGCTCGATGATGGGTTGGCCCATCGAGTTCGATTCAGCCAGCACAAGTGCGGGACGCCATGTCTTGTACATCTCCTGGATTCGCTGGCGCTGCACCGCATAGTCCACGCTCGACCATCGCTGCATGTGCACCTGCGTGCGCAACCGCGGATCCACAACCATCACTACCGTGTAATCCAGCGAGCGGCCCCAGTCGATACCGAAAATGTACGCTGCGCCTTCCTCGGGCTCGTCAAGCCAGGCCGCCGTTGCCGCTTCCTGCACATGGCGGAAGACGCTGCCCTCGAAATTCACGAACTGTGCCAGATACTCCTGGCTGAACGCCAATTCGTGCATATCCTTGCGCGCTTCCTCAATTTCCCCCGGCACGATGTAGGGGTTCGTCGAGGTGGGCATTTGCCAGCTTGCCCACGCCGGGTACAGCGGGTCCTGGCCGCGATCCCACAGCGTCTTGAAGTAGTTCATGCCACGCGGCGTCGAGAACATCCACGCGTCGCCCTGATAATCCGTCAGCGTGGCGCGAATCACAAGCTGCCAGGCATCGCGGAGGTTCGCGATGTGCGCCGCCTCGTCGACCACGATGCGCTTGTATTTGCGTCCGCGCGCTACGTCCGTCTTATCCATCGACCACATCTCGACCGAGCCACCGGTGATCAGATCGATCGAGTGCAGGTTTTCCATCTTGCGCTTTGTAATCGGCTTTAAAACGTTCACCATCTCGCGCCAGGCCGGTTCGAGCTGCTTGTTCGTCGGCGCGAACCAACCAGCCGGGTAGCCTTCGAGTACAACAGGGATTAGTTGGTCGATGCCCTCGGTTGTTTTTCCCCAGCGCCTGCCGCAGCAGACCACGTTAAATCGCTTCGCCTCATTCCTCACCCGCTCCTGGGCCTGGTGTGGCGCTGGTAGTTTTAGGCGGTATTCGGGCATATTCGACGACGATTTTGTGTTCCTGCGGCCCGCCTCCCGCGCCGGTCACCTCGCTCGCGGTCACGTCGCGCTGGCCGAGAAGCTGCTTGCCGAGCCAGATCGCCATCGTGGCGCTCCCCTTCTTCATCAGCTCAATCTGCTCTCGCCGCACGCTCAGGCGGCCCCGCGCTCGCCCGCGCTCATACGCCTCGCGGTAACGCGGCTGCTGCAGCCGCTTTTCGATCGTGGCCAGGCTGCAACCGAACCACCCGGCAATCTCTTCCTGGGTGGCGTTCAGCGCGCCCAACTTCTCGATCTCGTCGACGCTGATCCTCAGCTTGGGTCGCCCGATCTTGCCGGGTTTGCCAACCTTGCCGGGTTTCTTCGCGCCCATTACGCCGCGATCGCTTCCGTGCGATCGTAGGCGACCTGGTCAAACGTGCGTCCGTCCTCGGCCAGGCCCGCCGTTTTGCCCGTGAACGTCTGCCAGCGCTGCACGATCGCGTCGCAGTAGCGCGGGTCGATTTCGAGCCCGTAGCAGATTCGCTCGAGTTCCTGGGCGGCAATCAGCGTTGTGCCGCTGCCGAGGAACGGATCGTAGACCGCGTCGCCGCGCTTGGTGTGGTTCACAATAGGGCGGCGCATGAGCTCGACGGGCTTCTGTGTGCCGTGGCCGGTGGGCTTTTCCGTTTTGTTGCCGCCCATCGGGTGCAGGTTCGCTACGTCCCACACGGTTGTCTGCTTGCGGTCGCCGAGCCAGTTCGCCTTGCCGCCTTTGCGGACAGCGTACCAGCATGGCTCATGGCCCCAGTGGTACGCGCCGCGCCCGAAAACGAAGTGCTGTTTGCGCCAGATGATCTGCGCCCGAATCTCGAAAGACGTTGCGATTAGCCCGGCTGAAACATCAGCAGCATAAACGCCAGCGTGCCATACGTACGCCACGTCGCCAGGGAACAGCCGATAGGCGTCGGCCCAGTCTGCGCGGTCATCGTTGGCAACCTTGCCCACTGCGTGGCGCTTAAACTGGTCGTAATCTTCGCGCCACTTCGGGTCGTATTCCACACCATAGGGCGGGTCGGTGACCATGAGATTCGGCTTTGCGCCGGCTAACAGGTCTCGTACGTCCAGCTCATCGGTCGAACTGCCGCACATGACCCGATGCGCGCCCAGGATCCAGATGTCGCCGCGTTTCGATACCGGATTCGCCGGCGGCTCGGGCGCGGCCGCGTCCGCGTCGGCTCCAGGCGTCGACGCCGCCTGCAGAAAGCCTTCGATTTGCGGCAGGTCAAACCCGGTAAGCGTCAGATCGAGGCCTTCGAGCTTCAAATCCGCCATCTCGAGTGGCAGAATGTCCAAATCCCAGGCCGTCTCGTCGTGGCTGCGATTGTCCATCAACCGGTACGCCTTTACCTGCGCCGGCGACAGATCGGCGGCGACCAGGACGGGCACCTCGTTCCAGCCTAGTTTCTTGGCCGCTGCGAGGCGCGTGTGGCCGACGATGACCACTCCCTGCGGGTCCACTACCAGCGGCTGCTTCCAGCCGAACTGAGCCAGCGACGTGGCCACCTTGGCGATCGCCTTCTCGGGGATACGCCTCGCGTTCCGGACGTAAGGCTTCACCTTGCCGATGTGCCAGGTTTCGATCTGCATCTCTTTTTAGGAGGCCGTAAAAACTACAACTCCCCGTACACTTCCCGCGCCGCCGCGTCCATCTCCGCGCTGCGGATTTGTGCGTATACCATCGTGCTCTTGATGTCCTTGTGGCCCAGCCAACCCTGCGTCTTCGCGACGCCCAGCTTGCCCACCAGATGGGTAGCAATGCTGTGCTTGAGGCAATGCGGGTGCCACAGGTGGCGGGGTATCCCCGCCTCTCGGCAGTAGCGCTGATACAGGACGTACACCGTGCGCCGGTCAATGCCGCGCTTCTCGCGCGAGACGAACAGCGGCCCCGCCGCGTCGCCGCGAACGGCGAGCCAGGCGCGCAGCGCGCGCAGCTCGGGCGGCGAGAGCAGAAACGAGCCGTCGAGCGATCCCTTGACCCTCTTTACGTGCAGCCGGCCTTTCTTCGCGTCGAAGTCGGAGAGGCGCAGCCGCCCGGCTTCGGAGGCGCGCAGGCCGCGCCAGTACATGATCGTGAACATCGCGCGATCGCGCGGCGCTTTGATCACGCGGAGCAGCGAGGCGATCTCCGCCTCGGTGAGGTATTTTCTGTCGGCCACGGATTACCGCTGGGGTTCGTACGGCTTGTTCACGTCGGAAACGCGGAAACGCGGATCCACGCTGCGCTTGCTCCCGAAGTAGCGCCGCGCCACAGGCGCGAGCATTTCGCGCGGCTTCAGTAGCGGCAGCTCCCGAATCTGCGCGTCGAGCGCAATCGTGCTGTGTATTTCGCGTTGCGTCCGTTCGGCGCTTTCGCGCTGGTGGCCGCCGAACTCGATACACCGCTCGCCGCCTGCCGCCGTCACCCACTCGGCCGCGCCGCGCGCGACGTGGCGCACGCAGGCTTCGAGCGAGAGCCGCGTTACGCCGCCTGCTATCGGGTTCAGGATGCGCACCGTTTGGCGGCGGATGCGCCTCGCCTCGCCTTGCATTCTCTCCAGATGGCGGCGCTCCGCCCCGGGAAATGCTACTGCTTTTTTGCGCTGATTTGCGAGTGAATACACGGAGGGCGGCTTTGCCTCGATGGGGAGCCGGGTATGCCCGGCTGGGGTTACAAGCGTTCGCCACGGATAGCTAATCGTGGCATGACCGTACTGGGACCGTCAATGGTACGTATCGGCGCGATGGGGGGTAAAGTTGCGCGCGTCGAAAACAGCGAAAAGTAGGCTCGCGCCCGACGATGCGCTGGGTGGCGAAAGTGGCGTTTTCGCCGGGTTGGCTGGGCTTGCGGGCCTCGGGCGATGGCTCGTAAACCGCTGATCCGGCAATCAGTTGCGCCCGGTTTTGCCCCGCAAAACGAGTTGGTCAGTATTCGCCTTCTGTCCAACTGGAGGCACTTTTGGGCACCTAACTCGTTGATTCTTCGTTCGCCAAAAACGCGAATCCTACCCCGTATTGTCTAATTCAATCCCTTTTCGCGGGGTTCCTGTTCGCGGCCGGCCCGCGGCGCGCCGATCACGCCTCGTACACGCCGTGGCTGTCGATCCGGATCGTGGGCAGGCGGTCGAAGTCGGGAAAGCTGAGCTGCGCGGGGTGCGGCGCGATCCGCGCTTGGCGGCGCAGCTCCTCCGCTACCAGTTGTTCAACGCGTTCCTTGGCCAGTTGCCCCAACGCTCCCAGGATGAGCACGCCTCCGAAGACCGAGCTAAAGAACGTCAGAATCCTGGTTTGCCGACTTTGCCGACAATTCCGAAGCGGCGCGAGATTAAAACAGTCTTGCGATCATGATTGAAAAATCCTCCGCGCGTACGATCGGCATTCACGCGGCTGATCGTTAGGGCGACTGCGCTTTCCCCTTTTTCCTCCATCTTGCCGCCGCCGCTTTCTTTGCGACGGCTGAACGCTGAGCGGGTGTGAGCGCGGCCGCGCGCGCCGCGCCGCCAACTGCGCCGCCCTTACGCCCGATCTCACTTAAAGCCTCGGGCGTGAGAACCCGCGCTCGCGCCTTGCCTCCCAGCTTCCCTAGACTCACCGCCGCCCGGTTCTTTTTGGCTCGCTTCTTGATTGGCATCATGCCTATCTTAGCGCTACGTAAAAAAAGTTTCAATCCCTGTCTTTTTTGCTTGACCTAACGCTAGATTAAGCTCATACTTAAATCATGAAACACACACAAAACGCCGCCAGCTACGCGGCGATCTGCAACGTGACGCTGGTGCTCAAATGCGCCCTCGTCCCGAACCCGACCGTGGGTTATTACCCCACGGTTGCCGCCGCCCGCGCCGCCGCGCTGAGCCGCAAGGGCTTTGACAGCGCCGTCATCTACGACGAAGCGAACCGCCTCGTATTCCGCTCGCGCCGCTGGTTCGGCCAGGGGGTGAACTAACATGCTCCCCCGCATCCCCCCACAACGCGAAACGGCCCCGGCAAGCGTCACCTTGCCGAGGCCTTCGGTCCAAACAACTTCGAGCAGCTCGAACCAAGCCCAGTATAACGCCGAGCCCAGCGGCGAGTACGTGTTCACCTGCCGCTCCTGCGGCAGCCCCGATCTCGCCTCCCTGTGGGGAGGCGGATACCTCGACGAACTCACCGTCTGCAACGCCTGCGGCGCGCGCACTGCCGAGGATCCGGATTGCACGCTGCACTTCCCCGAGTTCGCGCCCGATTTCGCCGCCATCGCGCCCTACAGCGAGCCCGCGGCGGCCGAGGTGGCAGCATGAGCGCCGCCGCCAGTTCGTCTCCCAAATCAGAAACGCGGCCGATGCGCCCGCGCGTCGAATTCCCGTTCAACACTACGGTGCTCGTCACCTTGCAAAACCCGAAACCGGCGGGGCCGTACCCGAGCCGATACGAGAACGGCCGCCCGAGTTACCTGTACACAGTCCTCGAAGGCGACGTCGAGAAATCTATGTTTCTCGACGACTCGCAAAAAGACATGGTTGACGCGCTCCACGTCACTGCTGGCACCATGATCGCCATCACTAAAAAGGAGGTACGAATTACCCTGCCGGACGGCAAGCCAGGGCGAAAGGCCGAGTGGACAATCGTTGACCCGAGCGCCGCCATCCAGACACAACGCAACGCCCGCTCGCCCTTTCCCGCTCGCAGCGCCGACGAGATCAACGCCGAGCAGCGCGCCCGCGAGCTGGCTGATGACATCGCGCGCCGCAAGGCCGATGAAGCCGCCGCCTCCTCCTCCACATTCACACCCGCTTTGAAGCCTTACGGAGATCTGATCCGTGACGCGCTCTGCCAAGCTATCGACGCTTGCGCGGCAGCGCGCGAATACGCGGCCGCCAAGGGCATCGCGGTTGAGTTCAGCCCAGACGACTATCGCGGTCTGGCCAGCACGATCTTCATTCAGCGGTCCAAGGGAGGCGCGCTGTGACGACACGCACCCTTTCCCCGTCGCAGGTAAACACCTTCCTGAGCTGCTCCTACGCGTGGCATTGCGAGTACGTAGAAAAGCTCCCCACCTCTCCGAGCGCCCCCGTGGCGCTCGGGAGCGCTGTCCACGCCACGGTTGCCGTGGCCCTACGCGCTAAGCGCCAGGGGCACAATATGGATCTCTCCGAGTTGCTCTGGGATCACTACGAAGATGCCGCACACGCGCACCTGTCCGAGGCGCGCTTCAGCGAAAAAGAATCGCTCGCCGAAGAGATCGAGCGCGGCCGCTCGATGGTGTCCCTCTGGCATGCGCAGGCGCTACGTACGATCAGCCCTGTCATCGTTGAGCGCAAAGTCACCTCGAAAATCGGCGGCGTCAACGTAGTTGGCGTGCTCGACATCGTCGATAGCGACGCGGTCGCACGCGACACGAAAACCAGCCGCAACCCACCCTACCCGCTTCGCGATGTGAAGCCGCGCCACCGCTTGCAGATGGCCACCTACGCCGTCCTCTGCGACGTGGAGCGCGTCCAGCTCGATCACATCACCGCCAACTCGAAATCATCGCGCTACACACCGCAGCAACTCACCATCACGGATGAGGATCGCCGCTTCGTACAGCTCACCTATCCAGCGGTGGCCAAAGCGATGGATGCGGGCAACGTGTTGCCCAATCGCAACGCGCAATTCTGCTCTCGCCGCTTCTGTTCGCACTGGCAGCAGTGCGAGAAGGAATGGGGCGGCACCGTGAAGGAGGGGTTGTGAAACGGCTTATTCAGTCGCTCATCATCCACTGGATGTTCTCCAAAGTTCCTTTCCCCGCTCCAGCGTTCTTGCACCCACACATCTTCGGGTGGGCGATCGGCGCGCGGATCTACGAGCGCGTGAAAGGCGAGCGCCCATGAAGTGCCTCGTGTGCGATTCCCCACTCGCCGCCGGCCGGTGCGAAAGCCCGGCCTGCGCGCTGTTTCTCTCCGCGCAGCCGCGCCTGGTCGTGCGGCTCGACGGCCCCCGCATCATCCTCGCAATCGAGGAGGAAACTGAAACCCCGCAACCGAACCCCGGAGGATTGATCGTATGAAACTCTGTCCGAAGTGCCAGCGGCCCCTCACGCCGTCGCGGATCTCGCCCGCGGATCTGCTTCACGCCGCTGCCAGCATGGCCCCGCCGCTCGATGGCCCGATCCGCGAGAACGTGATCGAGGCCGCGTTCCTGCTTTCGTGCATGGTCGATGTCGAGATTTCGCGCCTCGCTGCCGACCAGGCCGACCGCGACCGCATGCTCGCGCTCGTTGCTCAGCACATCGAGCAGAGGATGGGGCAGACGGCGTGAAAAACGACGACGCCTCGCTGCTGATCCTCCTGTTTCTGCTCCTCGCCTGTGCCGTGCTCGTGTTCTTCCGCTAGGCCGCTGGGGCCTTCACAAAAAGGCGCGGCGTGATCGCGAACTACCTGCGCCCGCGCTTCGGCGAGGCGAGACCCCAGGGCAAAACTGCGCCGCGGCCACCGCGCGTGGATCACGCCCGCCCAGCTCGCCGGGATTGTCGACGCGATGGCCGAGCCCTACGCCACGATGGTGCACACCGCCGCCTGGACCGGGCTGCGGGTGAGTGAGCTGATCGGGCTGCGCTGGCGCAACGTCGGCGCGGATTCGATCACCGTGGCCGAGCGCTGCTGCCGTGGCGACTGGGGCGAGCCCAAAACCGAGGCGAGCGCCGCGACGATCCCGGTCAACCGGTCCGTGCTGGCCCGCCTGGGCAAGCGCGGCGCTCCGGACGCGCTCGTGTTCCGGACGGCGTGCGGGCGGCCGCTGCGCGATAACAACGTCCTGGTGCGGCACCTCAAGCCCGCCGCGCGCCAGCTCGGCCTCGACTGGGTGAACTGGCTGGTGCTGCGCCGCTCGTTCGCCACCTGGCTCAAAATGGCCGGCGCGGACGTTAAGGACGCGCAGGGACTCATGCGCCACGCCCAGGGCCAGTACCACCCTCGACATCTACCAGCAGTTCGTCCCAGCCTCCCAGCGCCGCGTGATCGATGGACTTATCGATCACTTCGCGGCTGAGTCCGCGCCCTGAAAAGGCTGGCGTCGGCGGTTCGATTCCGTCCCTGGCCACCATCCCCTTCAACTAGGGGAAATATTGGGGTAACGTTATCGTGCCTTTGGAACACAAAGGTACTTTGATGTTTTTGGGCAGCGTGGAAGCGTTTCCGCAGTAGAATAGTGACTTGAGCGCCGCCACACCCTGGCGAGCGCCTGTTCGCAGTCCTCGCATCCGCGCCCGCTGCCATGCGAAGTTAGGCTGAGGTTCACTGGGTTTCTTCGGATGCACGCCCGGTGACTGAAGCCCGACCTGGCGAGCGGGCCGGAACATGCCGGACCTTCGCGAGACCCTGGGGGCGGAATGCTCGTGCAAAAGCACCCGCCCTCCAGATTTTTTTACCCCCCAACAGAGCCGACGAACACAGCCTTTTGACTGCATCCCGAAACATAGTCTTTTGACTGTGTGTTTGCCCGAAAAACCCAGTCATTTCACTGGGTCCCATCATTATTCAGTAGAGAATTACTCTATACATGTAGAGTCTGTCTGTTCTCCCGGAGAGAAAACCGACCCAACTGACTTGACCCTTCTCCTTCTCTTCCCTCTTGCGTTTTACGCGCATGTGGGAGTATCGTTGACTCTTCCGGCTGTCGTTTTGAAATCGGACCAAAGGGATTTGCACCCCTCCGAATCGAGCGATGGCGCAGGAAAGTGCATCCGACAAGCGGGCCTCGCCCGTTGCCCCCCACGCAACGACGATCCACGTTTTCGGAAAGAACGAAGACGAGGGTTAATCGTCCTGATGCGAACACTGAGCTTTTACGCGCGGGAGGCTGCCAATGAGTAGAGCCTCCGCCGCGACAACGGCAGCCGCTGAGCTGCCAGCCCCCAAAGTCCGACGCCTACCCGCCTGGACGCGCCGCAACATCGCCTGGCGCGCCATCCCCGAAACGTACTTCACCGTGTTGGCGCGCGAGCTATCGCCCGCCGCCTACTCGCTTGCCGGGCTCATGATCTGCCTCGCGGGCGAGGAAGAGTTTTGCGACGTGCTGCAATCGCGGCTCGCGAAGCTCCTGAAAATGCACACGGTTACCGTTGGCGAGGCGCTCGACGAACTGGAACGCGCGGGCGCTATCGCCAAGCGCAAAGTCGGCGCGCGCAAGGTGTACGACCTGCTGGTGGATGCGTGGAAAAACGTGAAGTGCCGGCCGCGGCCCAAGGTCGAAGAGATGCCCGCCGCCGAGGAAGCGGAGGCGACAGAGCCCGCCGCCGATGCGCCGCGCAAGCCGCTGCAGAGCGTGAGCATTGCCCGCGGCAAGACGCGCGAGATCGCGATCCCGGCCGCGATCACCTGCCGCGCCGTGCGCTGCGCGAACGAGAGCGCTTTCCCGCTGGACGTGGAAGCGCGTATAATCTCGGGAGAGCAGCCGGGCGCGGACACCATCGAGTTGGCGATTCGCGAAAAGAGCGCGATTTCGCAACATGTGCCCGATGCAAGCAAAGGAGTTAAGGTCGAATCACCCAGTCAAATGACTGGGTGTTTGGATCCGCAAAACGCGCCGAGCGAGCTGAATTCGCTGCGCGAAATGGTGAATCGCGCCCTCGGCGCGCACCTCGGCTTTGTCACCGACGAAGATCTCCGCGCGATCGGCACCGCCCTGAACGGCTGCCCGATCGACCAGTATGCTCGCCGCCTCCACCAGCGGCGCGGCATGTTCACGGGCGGCAAAGGCACCTGGGGCGGTGCCCTCCTCATCGCACAGGATTGTGCCAAGGCCTTTGCCGCCGCCTCCACCCCGCCGCCCGCAGCCGCGCAGCCTGAACCACTCCCCACCGTCGCAGCGGCCGACGAAGCCGCCTACGAAGCGCATTGCGACCAGCTTTTCGAGGCGTGGTGGAACGCGCAATCGCCCGATGAGCAGGCGAAGCTGAACGAGCAGCACAGAGATGCTGTGTACAAACAATTCGCCGGAACGCGCTATTGGCCTAAGGCGCAGCTCGCGGAAACGATCCGCCGCAGCATTCGCGTAGAGGCGCTCAAGACGCTCGCGCCGGCGTTCGATGAGTTTATGCGCCGCCCTCGCGCGAAAGGGGCAAGCGTATGAGCTACCTTGAGAGCTGCTCCTCGAACGCGTGGCAGTGCCGCGAGTGCGGGTGCGATGACATGCACGCGTGCATGGATCGCGGCGTGCCCTGCCACTGGGTTGCGCCGCACCTGTGTAGCGCCTGTGCACGGAGCAAGGCGTCTCCAGCTCGGCGCGCTGCGAGAGAGGCGCGAAGTCTTCTGGCACTCCGCCGGAACGCGGGCGGTATAGCAGGCCGCGGGGGCCTGCCTGCCGCCCTCCGCGTGCAACGCGTGGGGAAGGGCAGGTGATGCGCCCATGGCGATTGAGATCCTGAGCCGGTATACCGGCGCAATCCTCTATTCGAGCGCGACGGCGGAGACGATAGCGAAAGCGGTCGTCGAAGCTGCTCGGAGCGGCGACCTCTACGGCGCGAACCTCTACGGCGCGAACCTCTACGGCGCGAACCTCGAAGGCGCGAACCTCGAAGGCGCGAACCTCGAAGGCGCGAACCTCTACGGCGCGAAACCTCGACCTCTAGGCGCGAACCTCTACGGCGCGAACCTCTACGGCGCGAACCTCGTCCGCGCGAACCTCTACGGCGCGAACCTCTACGGCGCGAACCTCTACGGCGCGAACCTCGTCCGCGCGAACCTCGAAGGCGCGAACCTCGAAGGCGCGAACCTCGTCCGCGCGAACCTCTACGGCGCGAACCTCGAAGGCGCGAAAACTTCAGACACCACCAAGATTGATCGCGTTGCGATCACGCTTGTCGGATCGCGGCACGTCATCACCGCCTACTCTGATCGCGTCCGCATTGGTTGTCAGGAACGCTCGTATGGAAACTGGCTAGAGGTCTACAAGAGCGTCGGCAAGATGGAGGGTTATACCGCAGAGCAAATCGAAGAATACGGGGGGCTGATTCTTCGCGCCCAGGCGATGTTTGCAGCGAGTGGAAAAGCCGTGGAGGAACTTGCGTGAACATCCGCCCCACCACGCTCATCCTCACGCTCGCGCCCACGCCACAGGACGGGCGCGATCTGTATCGCGAGCAAAGCCTCACCTGCGCCTGCTGTGGCAACGACAATCGCCGGGTGACGGCATGGGTGATCCCAGGCCTGTGCGTTGAGTGCGCGATTTACGTTATAAGCGTCACCGTGGCCGCGCCACACACGCCGCCGCGCCAGGCTGCGCTGTTTGATCGCGGCGCGAGGTTGCCGGGATGAGCGCCTCAGCGTTGGCCTTCCCCGCCGCCACCTTTCGGGCGTGTCTCGACTGCGACGCGCCTCTCGATCAGCCATACGCGCAATGGTGCACACGCTGCCGCCCGGCGCATCGCAAGCGCCGTCTCGTCCACGTTCCCAGCACGCAGATCGACGAGGAAATTACTGCGGCGTATAAAAAATTCCGCGAGTTCAACAACCGCAAGGCGATCACGCTCGCCGCGCGTCGCATCGGCTGGCCTCGCCACGCCGTGCTGAGGCGCGCCCGGCAGCTCGGCCTGGCGCAAACGAAGGAAGCGCCCTGGACAGAGCGCGAGGTTTCAGTGCTTCAGCAGTACGGCTACCTCTCAGATGCGAAGCTCGCGGAGAAGCTGCGGGCTCACGGATTCATCCGCTCCGCCACAGCCGTGCACCTGAAATGCAAGCGCATGCGGATCAAGAGCAATGGCGACTGGTACAGCGCGACGAAACTCGCGAACGCGTTCGGCTGCGATGCTCACGTGGTGCTGCGCTGGATCAACTCGAAGGCGCTGCGCGCGGAGAAACGAGGGACCGAGCGCGGCGAGGCGCAAGGCGGCGACACGTGGCTGATCCGCCATGAGGACGTGCAGCGCTTCGCGCTCGCCTACCCGGATGAGTACGACCTGGCGAAGGTGGAAAAGTACTGGTTCCTCGACATGATCACCGGAGGCAAGATATGTCGGTGAGCGCGGTCATAAACATCGTCGTTTTCGTCGCGCTTGTCGCTCTTCACTTCTACATCATCCATCGCCTCATCCTTGTCGAGCGCGCCTTGCGCAACGTCCTCGCCGCGATTGAAAACGGCGATGATCTGGAGCGCCTCAACAATGCGATCCAGGCAGCGCGAAAGGTAGTGGCGTGATGGGTTGCCACATTGAAATCCCGCAATCCGGCCCATGGAAGGGCGCGCAAGTTATCACCTGCGGCAAAGCGTTCGACCCGCCGAAGCCCTGCAAGTTCTGTAGCGAGACAGGACTCTATCTTTGCGACTGGAAGGAAGTGGAACGCGTAGAGGCTACGCAATGGCACGATGTGCGGATTGGAGACGTATGGATGTATTTGCCGAGCCAGCCCGCAAAAGTAGTGAACATCGAGGCCGAAGATTATGGCCTGTGCTTCTGTCTCGACATCGGCAAGGGTAGAATCGTTCGCCCTTTCCGCTTCTTCAACTCCACTCTGACTTGCCCCATCTTCCGCCGCGGCAGATGCGATCAGCCAGTGTGCGAGTGCCACGCCCGCGAAGTTGGCGATGACGTTCATTACTGCATGGACTGCTGGCAGCGCCAGGCGGCGCTGATCGGGGGCGGGCGATGAACCCCCGCGAAATCGCGATCATCCGCGAGCTGCTCGCGCTGCGCCGCGCGGGCCAGCTCGCGGGCGTGTGGTGCGACGCGGGCCACCTCCGCGTCGAGCTGCCCGACGGGCACGTTTACGCGGCGCGCAAGCCAGAACGCTACCAGCGCGTGCTGTTCGCCGCGCAGCAGCACCTCGCGACGCGCAAGGTGGCCGCGTGATGCCGAGATTGGAAAGGAGTTTAACCCTGTGAAGGTAATGCTGGAAAGCACCAGTAAAATCACCTTTCTCGTCGTGAATGGCGAGGAAGTACCGGCCCGCGTGTGGGAAGGCACCACGGAAAGCGGCATCCCCTGCCACGCGTACATCACGCGCATTGCCGTGAACGCACAACACGATGCCGCAGAATTCGAGCGCGACCTGCGCGAGACTCGGCCACCATCGGCGGATCTGGCGCGCGCAATTCCGATGCGCATGGTGCTGTGAGGCAATGCCCATCCGCCCCGAGCTTCGCCACCTGTACCGCGGCCCCGCCTGGGCGGCGATCCGCGCGCGCATCCTGGCCCGCGCAGGCCACGCCTGCGAGCGCTGCGGCAAGCCGCACGCCGCGAAGCTGCGCGTCACGCGCGGCGGCATCTGGTACGACGACGCGCTGAGTAGCTGGCGCAACGACGCGGGCGAGGCGAACGGGTTCAACTATCCCGGCATCACCGGGCGCACCGTGTACGTGATCCGGTGCGTGATCACCATCGCGCATCTCGATCACGATCCGCGCAACAACGCGGACGCGAACCTGGCCGCGCTGTGCCAGCACTGCCACCTGAAACACGATACGCATTTCCACCACGCGAACGCGCGGCGGACGCGGGCCGCGAACGTGGGACAGGCGTGGCTGAGCCGGGAAATTGAGGAAGGGGTGAGGCCGTGAGCATGTTCCGCAATGGCAAGTGGCACTTCAAGGCCGCCGTGGAGCCGAGCGCGAAACGCTGGCGCGTGGTGAGTGTGGACGGGCGAACGGAGATGCCGTTCCACGTCGAAGAGGCGGCGCGGCGCTACGCGGAAAAGCACGGCGGGCGCGTCGAGGAACGCGTTGCGCGACCGTTCAAATTGCAGGAGGCGAGGTAAGGCAATGGCAGCCACAGCAGCCGCGCTCGTCACCACCCGGCCAGGCCGGGTCCGCTACGGCCACTACGAAACCTTGTCCGGCGCCGCTGGCTCCTGCCCGATGTGCGGCGCGCCCATCGAGGCACACGTCCCGCACGCCTGCGCGAAGCCCGATCTCGATCACCGGCCGCACGCGGTGCGGACGCGTTCGGAGCCGTTCGAGTCGGCGACGCTGCCGTTCCTCGTGCACAGGGGAATGACGTGCCGGTTTGAAGGGCGCGTCTATCGCTACACGAATTACGCGCCGCTCTGCGAAGGCCGCGTGCGGGATAGCGATCTAGTAGAATCGCGCGAGCACTTCTACGAGCTGGTGGGGATGGGTGTGTTGGAGGAGATCAACGCACAGGAGGTGCAGGCGTGAACAACTACGCCATCGTGCTTATCGCAATCATCGGCGGCACACTCGCCGCGCTCCTGATGATCCCCATCAGCACCGCGCAGCAACCGGGCAGCGTCACGGTGACAAACACCGTGACGGCTATCGCAGGCCCGATCACCTGCACGCTTTCAAACCCCGCGCCGCCCGCGTTCTCGATGACGTGTTCGGCGCCAGGGGGCGCGACACTCAAGCAGGACGCGACGCCAGCCGTGGGCGCAACGTCGGGCATCGTGGGCAGCTTCAACGTGGGTGCCGACGCAGTGACGTGGATTGTGAAGCAGGAGACGGCGGGCGCGGTGACGTGGCAGGTGGGGGCGAATGGCGTGATGAAGGCGGGGAGTTTTTGAGATGATCCTCGGCTTCAAAGACCGATTTATCCCTTACGTTCTCGACGGCTCGAAGACGCACACCATTCGCGCCGGTGAGCGCTGGCGCGCTGATATGCGTGCCGACTTGTTCGCCAAGGTGAGACAGAAGGGGATGAGGCTTTTGTTTCGCGCACCGGTGGTGCGTGTGGAAGAGATACTCATCCAAGTGTTGCCGCACTACGGACCAATGATTGTCATTGGGGATTGTGCTCTGACTAACGAAGAGGCGGATATGTTCGCGTGGCGCGACGGGTTTCGCCATCCGATGGCATCGAAGCCGCACGGCGCGTTCAGCCTGATGATGCGCTTCTGGCAATTCACACACAAGATCGACGCGAAGCCCTTCCACGGCCAGATCGTGCACTGGGATTACGCCCAGCGCTACGTGCCGTGCGGCGATTGCGGGCGCTCACATCCGCTCGGCCCGTGCAACGCGATGTTCCGCTCAGACTGGCGTTTGCCGCGTCCCACGCGCGCGGCGATGGCTGCGCGATGAAAGCCCTCGACGTGTTCACGGGCAGCGAAGGCGCGATCACCCGCGCCTACTACGCCGCGCTCGAACAGCACGGCGCTCCAGGCATCGTCGCGGTGAACCTGTTTCGCGCGCAAAAGTGCTCGACGCGCGCGAAGAAATATCGAGGCGGCGTTCGCGGCGTGGGCTCGTATCGCGACATGGCCTACGACCGCAAGGCCTGGTCGATGGGGAACCTGGTCAAGGCGCTCGAAGAACACGGCGACGCGCTCGGCATCGCATACGGCTGGAAACGCGATCCGCTCGCGCTAACGAACCCGTGGGTGCTGTACGTGGATCTGCCGAATGGCCAGGTGAGCTTCCACTCACCCACGCGCGGCGAAGGCCCGGATTACGCGGGCGAGTGGGACGCAATGCGCGCCAGCGAAGAGCGCATCCTCGCGTTCTGCGATGGCGTGATGCGCGGGTTTCGCGTGGATGTGACAAACCACTCGACGGGGGAGCTGAAGTTTTTATAGGCGGTGATGAATGAATCGACGAGCCTTTTATGAAACGCTGTGCGCAGTCGCCGTAATCAAGGCTATCGCGCGGGACCAATCCGCGCCTGTGCGGACTTGGTACCCGCATTCAATTCGCGAACTGCTGAGCTTCGGTGTCGAGGTGCGGAAGGTGGGAATCTCGCTGTGTGATGTGGACATGCGGGTGGAAGGGATACACCTTAACCAACACATGAACCTCGGATGCAAGGTGTACTTCGAGGACGTTCCGCAGTCCTTCGTCTCGGCGACGGCGAACGCGATGAACGTCTTCATCCGCGACGGCTCGTTGCACTGTGACGATGTGACATTTTTCTCGGCTACGGGAAACGAAGCAGGGTTGCTGATTCACTTGGAGTTCACAAACGGCTCCCGTCCGATCCTCGCATTCCTGACGGATTCGCGTTACTTCTTGGGTCTGCCAATCACTCCGAACGGGGGCACAATCCACGTACAAATGCCTCGTCGGGAAGGCTTAATCCGCCTCGCATGAAACGTCTCTTTCTTTAAGCCCGAATCCGCCCTAAGGCTCCGGTGATTTTCGCTTCGCAGGCAGCGAGGCGCGCAGCCGCTCCATCGCTTCCGCCACGGCCTCGGAGGCCTCGGCCGAGCGCTCCAGGATGCGGAGCGCTTCCGCGATCACCTGGTCTTTCTGGTCGAGCTTGCGCCACAGCGCGATCACCGCGATCGCCAGCGCGGCTGGCAGCGTCAACGCCTCGATATTTACTGGCGGCATTCATCACATCTCCATTTTCTCAAAAGGGTCAAAACGAGTAGCCTTGCGGCACGCACTCGCCGGGCGCGTCGATCGCCGTGTCCGGGTCCACAGGGTTGCACGCGTTCGAGGGCTCGACCGCGATCGGCGTGCCGCACGTGTCGAGGCCGCCGCCTGTGACGCCGGACGTGTTGAAAAAACGCTCTTTCGTTGTGATGGGCTCGACGCCGGTGATCGTCTGCGCCGCTCCGCTGGCCAGGAAGTAAAACGACGGCAGCGGGTCATCGGAAAAATCCGTGAAGAAGAAGCCCCAGGCGCTACCCACTTCACGGCCCGAGAATGCCCCGCCAATCGACGACAGGAGCGCTGTGGACGCGCTCCAGCCGCTGGAGTACGTAGAGGCATAGATTGTGCCGCCGGCCGCCCAGGCGGCCCTGAACGCGCTGCCGCCCACGAGTCCCGCGTTCACGCCCGCGTCGGCGGCCGCCGACGTGTCGATGTCCGCAAACGCCCAGGACGGCGCGTCCGCGCTGGTCGCAATCGCGGAGCGCAACTTCCAGTTCGTGCCCACGCCCACGTCGGGCGCGTTGTAGATCACGCCAATGGTGCCATCGGCGAGCGCGGCGGCGCTGATCGGTAAATCCTCGTCGTCGATTTCAGCCTCGATCTCGTCGAACGCGGTGCCGATGCCGCCGCCTTCGCCGATCACGAGCACATGCAGCAGCGAGTGCTCATCGGTCGAGATGGTTTGCTTGCGTACGAAACCATGGATGCGCCCGTCGAGGCCGCGCGCGATGCCAACGGGATTGAACAAATGATCGCTGTCCGTTTGGCCGGCTGGTGCGCTCAGCGATGACCACGAATTCAGATCAGCGCTCAGCGTGCAGATTTCAGCTTTGATCGTTGATCCGCTGCCGGGAAACGTTTTAACCAGCACGCCGAATCCACCATCGGTGGATTCTTCAATGAACAACAACGCCGCATTGCCTGCGCCATTGTCCAACGTCGGACCCGCCGCGCTGGTGTCGTCGACCGCGCCCGTCGCGAGATTGAAGCGCGACACCTCCAACTGCGTATCGAAGCCGTCCGGCACGACGTACAGCACGTAAACGTAGTCGCCCGCGATGGATCGGCACGCCGCGAAAACCTGCGTCGTTCCGCCAATGGTGCGAGTCTCGCCCGTCGCGGTCCACGTCTCGCCCGCGTCGCTCGACGAATACGCTTCGAGCGTGGTCAGATCGGAGAACGCGAAGCAGTACAGCGTTCCGCCGTACTCCCACGGCCCTTGCGGCCCGCCACGATTCGCCAGCGGGTGCGCGGCAGTCGAAACTTGAAATGGTCCAGGCATTTCAGTAGCTCAAATACAAAGACGTGGGCACGCTCAGCGGGTCAATCGAGATGCCCGACGGCGGCTCGAAGTACTCGCCCGACGCGATGGGCGCGACGCCTTGGAGGCGCGTTTCGTACACGCTCGAATCCGCGAGTGCGAACGCCTCAGCGCTCGCAATCGGCGTTGAGCCCGTGATTGTCTGGTCCATGCTGTAAAACCCGCTCCGCGCTCGCGATGGGCGCGTTGCCGCTCAGCGTTTGCGCGGGCGGCGCATTGTCTTTCCGCTCGTCGAGAACATTTTCTTCGATCATGTTTTTAGCCTCTCGTAATCAGGTTCACCACGCCGCCGCAGCCAGGAAACTCGCTTCCCACCCCGACCACGTCCACGGTGAACTTGTCGTCGCGCTCGATCACGAGCGGAGCCTCGCGGAAGCTGGTCACCCGGTGCACGTCGGTGCTTCCGGCGGGCACTTCTAGATAAGTTCCGGCGGCGAAGATCGAAGTGCCATTTTGCTTAATGTCGATCAGCACGGGCGCGCCCTCGGGCGGCGTGCCGAACACCACGGACACGCTCTCCGCGACGCTCAGGTCTTTCTGCGCGTACCAGGGGTTAGTCACATTCGTCCCGGTGGCCAGCGCGCGGCTGGCGACGCCGGGGATCGCGTTGGCGAGCACAAACGTGGCTCGCTCCTGGTCGAGGTTCGTGCCGACATACGTACCGGCGGCGAGCATGGTGCGCAGGGCGTTTGCCTCGCTACTCCCCAGTGTCACGCGCACAATCGCGTCGGTCTCGGCGCAGCGGCCGCGGCGATCGTTCTGGAACGGTTCGCCGCCGGCCAGGTTGCCGACGTCGGCAGCGAAAAACGTGGTGGGCGAAAGCACCTCAACGCGCGTGGTTGCCGTGTTAATGGAGCTGCCGGTCGGTCCCACCGCGCCGGTCACCCCCCAGATTGCGACACGGAAGCCGTTGTCTGTCGGGTAGCTGGACGTGAAGCCGTGATTCTGTGAAGTGGTAACCACGTTTGTGTTCGTGTCCACGTTGGTGATGACGAGCGCGTCTGAGCCGCCGATCCCCGTCTCGCCTGGCTCCGGACCGGTCCCACTCCATACGTAGCCGCCGAACGGATCGGGACCGCTATTGTAGCCATTCGTGCCGCCGCCGTCCGTGCCCCCGCCGCCGCCCTCGTATGTGTAGCCGGTCACGTCGATGGGCGTCAGGTCGATGGTGAACGTGTACGGGTCAATCGGCGTGACCTCGAACGTGCCGCCGTTGAGCAGCTCGCCCAGCTCGCCGCTGAACCCGCCAAAGTTCACGCCTTCGTATGTACCGCCAAAGCCGTGCGGATACTCCGTCTCAATCGTCAGTTCACTGGTGTCCGTCACCTCGACGCCTACAACAAGCGGTAGCTCGCGCGCCTGCGCCGTCACGTTGTAGCGCAGGAACGTGCCGCCGATATCGCGAAGCTGGACGCGCTGGATGATGAACACGCCGCACAGCGGAGGCGAGGTGGTGAACACATCGAGCCACTGCCCGATGTGCCAACCGTTCGTGTCCGTCTCAAACTCGACTTCGGCGACGTCCACGCCGAAGTTTTGGAAGCACGTTTCCGCGAACGCGGCCGCCATGCCCGCGTCGCGAATGTTCTTCGCGCTCGTCACCGCCTCAATAATGCCGCTGCCGCCGGTCCGTGCGGCGACGCTGGCGATCGCGGCCGAGTTCTCAGCCCAGTACACATCAAGGCTGCTCGACGCGTGAGTGACCACGATCTCATCGATTGCCGTGTACGCGGTCTGAGCCGAATTGTGGCGCAGCACATTTGAGGTGCGCTCCCACGCGAAATCCCACGGCGCCGTATCGCGGTCTTCCCAGGCGAGAACGATCTTCTCCACGTCGTTCACCACCACCTTGGGCGCGTAGAGCAGCGAGTAGGAAAGTAAGTACTGATGCGTCCCGTTGCCCGCAAGTGTAGTTGTGCGCTGGCCGCCGGTCGGGATCGCGGTCCGGACGCCCTGACGGGTGCGCGTCTGACGATTCGAGCGCGTGATGCGCATGTTGCGCCACACGCCGTCGTCATCGCGAATCACGCGTGGGGCAACGTCGAAGCTCTTGCGTTCGAGGCGCAAACGGCGGAAGTGGTCAATGCGCCAGTTGAAGCCGAACACGCTTGAGACGCGATCGAGGCACGCTGCCACGGTCTCATCGTCGAACACGAGGCGCTTGCCCGTCACGCTGCCGGTCTCGACCGCGTCGTAGGTGACACCCTCGCTCGCCAGCGTGGCGTCGAAGATCTCCTGCACGATCGTCCGGAGGTCGAACGTCGGACCCTCGTACGTTTTCGCAAACGTGCGCCGGTCCGCCAGGTCGCGATAGTCCGTGCACGTGACGCTGATCTTCAACTCGCTGCGCGAGTCGAAGGCCTGCTCGACGATGGTCTGGACGAATCCACCGAAAAGCCGGTCAGTGCCTCGGAAGTAGATCACTTCCTCTCCCGCGTTCGGGCGATATGTGGCGCGGCCCACGTCGTTCAGCGCGAACTGCGCACTGGCGCGGCCGTTGAACTCTTCGACGATGTTCAGCGTGTTGACGCTGAGCCAGGCCGTGCGATCGCGGCCGCGCACAAACAGCGTTCCCGTCGCTTCGCGCAGCACCGCGCCGCCAGGCAGAAATGTTTCCCCGCTCGCGATCGTGTCGTAGCCGGTGATCGTGTACGACAGCGCGCCGCTGCTCGGCACGCTCTCTGCGGACGCGATCGGCGACGCGCCGGTAACGTTGAGCGCGAGCGAGCCCGTGCTCGGCACGCTCTCTCCGGAAGCGATGGGCGAGGCTCCGGTGACAGGCTGATCGTAGATCAGCGCTCCAATACCAAAACTCTCCCCACTCGCGATAGGCGTAACGCCGGTGATCGGCCCGGCGACCACGCCGCCTGCGGGGAAGAATTCTCCGCTGGCGATGGTTACGGAGCTGGCAACCTCGGCGATACCGCCGGGGGGGAACGTTTCTCCGGACGCGATCGGTAAGACGCCCGTGAGGGTGATTGTGCCGTCCGACACAGTGCCGCTGCTCGGCACGCTCTCTCCGGACGCGATGGGTGAGTTGCCTGTAATTGGTCCGGCGATTACACCGCCAGCGGGGAAGGACTCTCCGCTCGCGATGGGGGTGGAACCGATCAAGTTGGGTTCGGCGAGCGGGAAGAATGCATACTTGACTGCCCTCCGGGGAGGGTTGAACATCTGGAATGGCTCTCGCCAAAGGGAGGAAACTTCCTCCTTCGAGAGAATGCGATCCCAAATGTAGACGCATTGGCAAACGGAGTTGGAGTCCCGTCCACCAACGTTGTCGCCAATGGAAAACGTCGCATCGGCACTGTAGGAGATCGTTCCTGTGGTTCCGCCGCCTCCATCGTAGGAACCGTCATCGGTGTATGCTCGCTGCCCTGCTGTGGTGGGTTGCATGTCCACCGTCAGGACAAACTGATGGAGGCCGTTAGCTACAAAGTCGCTGATGTTGCGAAAGCCGTTGTTTTGAAACGCTCCGTTGTTGAAGCCGAACGTCAGCTTGCCGGCATTGTCCTTGTAGAACACATACGACGTGTAGGGGCTCGAATCGGTGGCATTCGGAGCAACGCCCGCGAAGTTCGCGAAATCTGTTGGCGTCGAACGAATATAGCCTCTCCAGAGGAGAGAGACTCGCTGCAACCGCAGCGCCGGTTCAGCCGTGCCCTTGATCCCTTTGCCCGCCGCGTCCACGTCGAGCGCGAGGCCGTAGCGGCCTTCCTCCCACGTTGGAGCCGTCGAAGACGGCCCGTACACAACCCCGCTGATGAGGTTGCGGACTGAGCCCTGATGCTCCTTTTGGAGAGGGAAACATCCCACCATGCCGATGCCGAACGGAGATCCGGTATCGACACGAGAGCCGAGAGGTGGCTTGACCAGCCACCTGCCGGGATGAAGGATGGAAGGCATTTATAATGCTTAGGTGTATTGAGCCAGCACGCCCTGCCAGATCGCCGCGTGGTTGCCACTCGTGGAATCGAGTGTCCCGCCGGAATTGTTGACCACAACAATTCCCCAGTGCGATGGCATCACTCCGCCGAACGCCGCCGCGATGGACATGATCGGGGACTTATAGTCCGTCCCGTTCGCCGTCATGTCAACGCGTCCGACCAGGTTCATGTTGATCGGCGTCAACCCTCCGTCTGTGCCGGTTGCATTGCCTGAGTAGGAGGAGCCGCCATCCACGGAGCCGTAGGCATAGATCAGCAGATATCCGGTCGCGGAGGTGCCCGACGCTGGCGAACGCGATTTCAACATGAGCAGCACGTCGGCGAACAAATTGGATGTGTTGTCCACTGCTGTGCTCTGCCGTCCGGCGGCGTTCGCGAGGGAAGCGAGAGAAATGGTGAGGGTCTGGTTTGAAGTCCCAAACTTTTGTTTGATATCACCGGCCATCGGTTTAGCTCCTAAAAGTGAAAGACCACGCGGTTTTCCGCCCTTTCACCGCCTCTCGCGGTAAACACAAGGGGAGGGGGCAAGGCGAGTAGCCCTAAAGTACAAAGATCCCGCTCGCAGGCCACGCCACGTTAATGTTGCCGCCGTTGGGTGTCACGGGCAGCCCCGTGTAATCGTCGATCTTCGCGATCAGCGGCGACGTGCCGGAAGTGCCCGTCCAGCGCATGATGATGATGTACTCACACGGATCGCCGGTAACCGTGCTGAACGTGATGTCCGCCGCGTCGGCCGTGCCGAGCGTCGAGGTCTTCGACGCGAAGTTGCTGCTGGTGGCGACGATCCCGCCGCCAGCGACATCGTCGTGAAACTCATCCGTGTTTTGCGTGGGCGTGTAGTCCGCGCCATCGACCAACATTGCCTTGATGTCGTGTGCCGACCAATCGATGTCGGCGTCGAGAAACTTCTGGCGAGCGAGTCCGTAAAGATACGAAGCCATGGAAAAACTCCTGTGTGAAAAGTGGAAAAGGTGGAACGCGGGCGGGAATCAGATGCGCGCGGGCAGCAGGGCGTTGATGCCCTGCGCCACTTGCAGGCCCTGCGTGTACGGGTTGCTCGAATTGCCGGTCACGTTCACCTGGATCGTGACGGGCGGCCTCGATCCCGTTGGATCGCCGCCGCCGCTCGTCGGCACGCTCGGGTTGGTGAAGCGCACAGGCCCGCCAGGCGTGGTTTGCCAGCCGGGTTTCGCGATGGCCTGATACGTGGCCCAGACGCCCTCAGCGATGTGCTTCAGCCAGTTGATCGTTGTTTGCTGCGCGTCGCCGAGCCCTTGCGAGTTCACGCGCAGGCCTGCGTCCAGAATCGCCTTCTGCTCGTACAGCACGCGCTCGATGGATTCGAGGCGCTGGAGCTGCGCGAGGTTGTCGAGCCATGGCCACCAGGTGTTGGCCATTTCAAGGATGTACTGCAGGTGGATCTGCGAGTAGCGCACTTCCTTTTCGATCAGATCGAGCGTCTTGTTCATGCCGCTCATCTGGAAGTTGCCGATCACGCCCGAGATGAGCGAGCCGATGGATCCGATCATTCCCGCGACGCCGCCCAGCGCGCCCGCAGCGCCGCCCAGCCCGCCGGATGCGCCGCCGGAGGCTCCGCCGCCCGCGCCCGCAGCGCCGCCGCCACCGCCGCCGAACAGCGAACCGAGGCCGCTGGTCATCTTCGACATGAGGCCGGAGAACGACGCGGTGAACCCGTCGAGGCCCTTGATCGCCTCTTTGATCGCGCCCTCGACCACGGTGCGCAGGAACGCCTCTTTCAACGCGTTCGCCATTTTCGTAAACGCGTCGCCGAAGCTCTTTGCGTGGATAATTGAGTCCGCGATTCCCTTGCCGAAGTCGGTAAGGATGGTGGAAACCTGCTGGCCAAACGCGCCCCAGGCCTTCTCCATCTCGTTCGTGTTTTTCACCGCCTGCTTTGTGGGCGGGTCGAGCTTGCCCAGCCCGATCCCCAGCGAGTCGAGATACGCCACGCCTTCAGTGCCGACGTTGGTAAGCCCCGCGTCAAGTTCCTGCACGCCCAAGCCCAGCGATTCGAGGTAGCCCACGCCTTCAGTGCCGATGCGCTTTAGATTGGCGTAAAGTTCATGGAAGGTCGGCCCGATATTCTTCAGCCCTGCGTCGAGCGTTTTGAATGCCGCGTCCGTAGCCTTCGCCATGTTCGCCGCCTCGTCCGCGAGTTCTTTCGCGTGGCGCTTCGCCAGCTCGCCGACGAGCGCGACGCCCTTCGCGTGCGCCGCAGCCGCCTCCGCAGCTTCCTTGTGGTGCTTCGCGGCTTTCTCGATGGCCGCTCCGGTGAGCAGCCAGGACGCCTGATTCTGTGTGTTGGCGACGGTGCTTTTCACCGTCTCGTTTGCGGTCGCGGCAACGAGCGGAACCGCGTTGCGCAGGCGCTTCGAATATTCCTCCAGGCTCAGGCCGGTGCTGTCGATCACGATTCCCTTGGCTTTGAGCTTGGCTTCGAGCATCGAGACCGAATCCGCCAGCGACTTATTCGCGGCAGGAACGCCAGACAGCGAATCAATAATTCGCTGCACTCCGGGGATCATCGACACGATTTTGGCGATGCCCTCGCCCCAGCGCTGGAAGTATTCGAAGTTCTTTGCCAGCCACTCGCCCAGCTTCCACCCAGCAAACGCGCCCGCTAGCGCAGTCACGACAGTGCCCAGCCCGGCGAGCGTCCCGGTCACTGTGATGCCCGCGAGGCCGAGCGCGGCGAGCCCGGTCTGCACAGTGGTGATGGCGAGGCCCAGCGAGCCCAGCGCCACGAGAAGCGGCCCGGCTGCCGCCGCAAGCCCGGCGATGGCGATAATCACCGTTTGCGTTTCGGGCGCGAGGTCCTTGAACGCGGCGACCATGCCCTCAGCAATTGCAATCAGCGGCTGCAGCGCGTCCATGGCTCGCTGTGCGGCGGGTGCCAGCGCTTCGCCGAGGTCCATCATGATGAACGTGATCTTGTCTTTGACGTTCGACCACTGCCCGGCAAGCGTCTGCGCCTGCTTCTCCATCATTCCGCCGAACTGTTTATTCAGCCCTTCGAGAATTTCCGGCACGGCCCGCGCGGCGTTAATCATGCCCTTCTCCGCGAGCTTCATCACTTCGGGGATTGTCTTCCCCATGCCATCCGCGAGGATTTTCCAGGCGTTGATACCGCTTTCCGCGAGCTGGTTCATCTCCTGCGCGGATACCTTGCCCTTGCTCTGCATCTGCCCGAGCGCGAGCGTCACGCGGTCAATCATCTGCGCGCCGCCGCCCAGCGCTGCCGCCGCGTCGCCGATGGCGCGCAGAGAAGGGATTACCTGATCACTGGCGAAGCCGAGCGCCTGCAAGCGTCGCGCCGCGTCCACAAGGCCGGGAAACTCGAATGGTGTGCCAGCGGCGAAGGCCTTCAGATCCGCGAGAAACGCAGTGGCACGCTCTGCAGAGCCGAGCATTGTAGTGAACGCGATTTTTGTCTGCTGGAAATCGGAACCAAGTTTCAGCGCAGCCGTGCCCACGTCGAGCAGAGGCCGCGTGAGTGAATCGGTGAGAGTGCGGCCCACATCCATCGCGGCCCCGGCGATTTGCAGGCGCATCATCGTTCCGATGTCCGAGAAAGCCTTGTCGAGGCCATCGAACTTCGCGCCGATTTTAAGCCAAATGCCTTCGAGTTCCATTTATTTCCGTTTCCCACCCAACAACGCCGCGCCATCGCGCAGCTTCGCCTTGAGCGCCGCGCGCTGCTCCGCCGCGAGCCGCTTTTGCTCTGCCTCACCGCGCTTCCCCGGCATGAAGAAATCCGGGTGTACGGGCGTGCCCTTCTCCGGGTCGATATGCACGTTCGTCACAGCCGCGCACACCATCGCGTGGCCGAAAAGCGCACGCTCGCCCGCCTCTTCGAGGCGCCGCCACAGCGCGTCGAACAGGCCCGGCGAGAGGTGCCAGAATTCGTCCTCGGACAAGCCCAGGTCGAAGCGGCCCAGCGCCCAGGTGTCCGCCCAGTCGAGCGCTTTCCCAGAGGGGTTTTCCTGACCTTCAGCCGCGCCGCCAGGCGGCGCAATGAGCGCCGTTGCCGCGTTGATCGCCGCCACGTACTCGCGCGGCTCCAGCGCCCCCACGTCGCGCACAGTGAGGCGCGGCTGGAAGGTGACCAGCAGCGACCACAGTAGCGTGCGTGTCATCGCCCGGCCTGGCGCGGGATTGCGCCCGGCCTCCTGCTCGAAGCGATAGATCGAGAGCAGCGTGCACGCCATCACCGCGGGCTCGCCCGCGAGCGTGATCTCACGCCGCGGCAGCAGCAGGAACGGGGATGCGGTAGGCATAGATCGTGTGCGTGCGCCCTTCCGCAGCCACGTGCTCGACCGCTTCCGCCTGCCAGTCCGGCATCGAGAAATCGTGCGAGATGATGAGCGCGCCGGGCTTGCACTCGGCGAGCAGCTTGGGCTGCAATGTCACGTTGCTCGACTGGAGCAGGTAAAGGAAAACTGCATCCGCATCGCACAGCGCGGCGTTGCGAATGTCGATCTGCTGGATATACGCCCGCCCGCAGCCGGGGTGTTCCGCGACGCGCTTCAGCAGCGCCGAGTAGCGCACAGGGCTCAACTCCACGCCGTCCACACTCGCGCCCGTGTCGAGCGCGGCGAGCAGCAGCCGGCCGTCGCCCGCTCCCAGGTCTACGGCGTGCTTGCCGGGGCCGAGGTTCGCCAGCGCCACCATCCGTGACACGACGTGGTGCGGCGTCGGCACGAACGGTGCAAGCTGGCCCTCGAACTCGCGCGACGCGACGCCCATCTGTGCAAGGTAATCCTCGATGATGAGCCCGGCGGCCTCCATCATTTCGACCTTCTTCTTTGGATCCGCGAGCCACTCGCCCACGGTGCGCAACGTCTCCGGACGCCCGTCCCAGTTCTGGCTCTGCGAGAGCAGCGCCCAGGCGAGCAGGCGCGTGATGCGCATCTTTTCCGCGTAGAGCACGGGCGCGATCGGCTTGCCGTCCTCGCCCAGCAGCGCGTTGCCGTCCTCGTCGTGCGTCTTCGCCGCCAGGCGCTGGCCGAGCGCGAAGAAATCCGCGCCGGTCAGGTCGAACAGGGCGATGATCGCGTTTTCGTTCAAAGCCAGGCGGCGTTTCGCGCCGCCCAGCTCGATCTCGATTGGTTGCATGTGTTCCTCCGATTGGTTGTGGTTAAACGCTGAAGTCAGGCGTGCCGGTGCCAGCCAGCGTGATATTTCCGCTGCGCAGGCCTGCGACCGGGCGGCCCATTTTGATCGCCTGCACTACAGCGTTGAACTGAATAGTGGTGTCGCCAGAGTCTGTCTCGACGATCTGGTAGGTGCGCTCGGCGCGCGCGGCGAAGACGGCCAGGATGCCCGTTGCATCGCCGTGGGTGGCCCCAGTGGGAACCCAGTTCACCATGAACTCGACGCTGCCGAAGTTCAGCAGCGTCGCAACCTTGACGCGCCAGGGCGTCGCGGTCGAGTGCGTGGTCGCGTCTTCGATCTGCGCGTCCAGGTTCCAGTTCACGTCTTTGACTTCGGCGATGGTGGTCGGGGAAGTTGCGCTCGCGTCCGAGCACAGCTTGAGTAGCGTGCCGTATGCCGGTTCGGCTGTGGTGGAAAGTGCCATTGATTTGTTCTCCTCTTGTGTTGTGCTCGCTCAGCCGGTGGCGCGCGTCAGACGCGAATCACCGAAATCAGAACCTCGGCGTGATCCGCCTCGAAATAGAGCATTCCGTCGCTCTGCCGCCAGCCGTCGATGCCCAGCGGTCCGACCGCCTTGATCGCGCCGGCAGCGAGGGCGAACGACACGTTGCCTGTGCGATTTTTTTGACTGTCGGCGACGCTGGTGATAATCACGTTTCGCTCGGTAGCTCCCGAGTTGCGGAAAATAATTACCTCTCTGCCGGTGAGCGCGGTTTGCTCGTCATCCGCCGGGGTTGCCGCCGTCGCAGTAAGCGTGAACGGGGCGGTGGGGTACTTACCGCTGGTCTGAACAGCGGTGTGAGTGACTCGTGCCATTTAGTTCTCCTGTTGGTGGTTATCCGAAAGCTCGATGTGCTCCACGCGTGCGCCGGACGCGTCGTACAACTCCGCCTCTACCTCACGCCGAAGCGCCGCCTCTTCCTGTTGCAGGCGCGGCAGCTCGTGCCGTTGCCACACGTGGAGCTTCACCTCCACCTCGTGTTCGCTGTCGAACTTGCAGTGCGGGCATTCGTGGATCGTGATGCCGCAAAAATCGTGTGTATTGAACTGGCTCATTGGTGTTTACCTTCCGGCGGTGGGTTAGACTTCGACGCGGTACATGATGCGAAAATCGAGCACGATCTTGTACACGTTCTGGCCAGGCTCTTTCGCGTAGTGGCGATCCACGCGGCTCATGTAGCCGACGGGAATCTGGTTCGGCAGCGTTCCACGAAACTTGTCGAAGCGCCGTTGCACGCGATCCGCGAGGCGCAGCGCGTCGAGGTGGCAGCTCGCCCAGCACGTAATCTGGTAGATCGCGTTCTCAATCCCGCTGTGCCCGCTGTGCGACTCCTCGCCGCGCCCGGTGATCTCCTGCACGGTGACCGCGGGCAGTGTGCTGCCGAGCGGGAAATCCGGCCCGTACCAGCGCGCCACGATCAGGTTTGTGATCGCGCCATCTTCGAGTGCGCGGAGGCGCAGCCCTTCCTCGACGTAGTTACCTTCCGGCAAGGGAGCGCCTCACTTCCTCCGCAAAGATCCGCGTCATCGTGCTGCGCGTTTCCTCCATCGCAGGGCGAAGGTATGGCTGTGCCGGCTGGTTGTACAGGCGGCCCAGGCGATCACGCCCGGCAAAGCCGTATTCGATGCGCGCCGCATAGGGCAAGCGGCTTCCCACAACCACGTCGCGCGGGCCGCGCTCCTGCACCTGGATCGAGCGCCGCAGCGTGCCGGTCTTGTACGGGGCGCGCTGGCGTGCCGCGTTCGCCGCTTCCATGGCCGCAATCGACAAGGCGTCCGTCACTGCGGCGTCCACGGCCCTGTCGGCGCGGGTGATGCCGGCGAGAAACTCGGGGCCGATGTCCAGGCCAACGGTGAGGCTCATGTGATCAGCTCCAAAATCAATTTCGTCTGCACTTTCGCGCTGCTCTGTACCACGCCGCGGATGTTGTACGTCGTCGAGTCGACGACCGCGCGCATGCCCTCGCCGATCAACGGGTAATACCCGTTGAGCTGGCAGTGGCGCGTCTTGGCGTCGTAGGTCGAGTCATCGCGCCGCTGCTCGCTCTTCTGTTCGCCCAGCGCCTGCGCGGCAGCCAGGTTGCAGGAAATGTGCGTGTGGCCGACCAGGTCGGCCCAGGTCGGCTCCAGCTCGCCCACCTCGTTCGCCGTGTTGGTGGCCTCCTGGATCGTGCAGGTGTGCCGCCAGAACGTAGTCCCGAGCGCCTCGAACAGGCGCGGGTCGATGAGCTGGTTGCGGAGCGGCATTAGTTGATCGAGAGAACGATGGCCTGCGTCTGCGCCGCGCCGAGGCGCGGCCCGATGATGGCGCGCCCGTGCTGGTCGCGGACGCCCAGGTATCGGTATGTGGCCGAAATCGGCCCCTTGTCCTTGGCGCGCAGCGTGAATTCGAGGGTGGCCGCAGTGAAGTCGAACTGCTCCAGCCGTACGCCCTCGCCGCGCCCGTACACGATGGAAACGCGGTGCACGCCCTCGGCGAGGCCGCGAATCGGCTTCACTTCCTGCAACGTGACCAGCGTCGGCGTCGGCTCTTCGAAACAGAACGCGGGTGCTTGTTGATCCATCCACTGGAGGATGGCTTTCACCACCTCGACGGGGAACTCGGCGCGATCGTCTTCGAGAACGGGATCGGGGAGCGGGTTGCCGGGGCGCGGCGGCGTCCAGCCCACCACGCGCGGCGTTTCGCGGCGTGCGATATTCATCTGGTTTCTCCGAATTAGGCGTGTGTTAAATTGCGTCGCGCTGCACTTGCTTCAGCCAGTACTCGCGCTCCGTAAACGTGTCGTGGATCTGCTCCGCGATGTCGAACGCGCCGACGGCGGTCTCCTGTGCACGAAGCTGCTTCGCCTGTTCGCGCAGCTCGCGCGCCACGGCCGGCCCGTCCGTTTCGAGGTCGAGGTTGATGATCTTTTTCAAGACCAGAACCTCGTTCGACGCGATCACCTCCAGCGCGGCGGCCGCCGCCAGGCGCACGCTCGTGTTCATGCTGAGAAAGGCGTCGATCTCCGCGTCCTGGAAAATCGCGTTGCTCTCGATCACATCCGTGCAGAGCAAGCGAACCTTGCCGCGGTCGGTGGAAACGTCGTATGTGAAGGCCATCAGATTAGCTTTCCGGAAGTGCGCCGCGCGCCCTTTGCGGGCTTCAGCTCACCCGAGCTGTGCGTTGTCACGTCAAGAGGCGTCGCGCCCTGCAACGCGTTCGCCTGGCGCAGCTCCGCCAGGAGCTGCTCAAACAACGCGATCAGCACGTCGAGGCGCTCATCCGTGCCGTTCACTGCTCCACTGATACTCATTTGTTCAGTCGCTCCCAGGCGCGTTCTACGCGCTTCCACTTGTCGATACCGCGCTCGCCACTTTTCAGCGCGAGCACGTAGGCGTTGTAGGCGTCCGCAAACGCGTTGAGCCTGCCCTCGTCGTCCGGAGGCAGGCCTCCGGCCATGACGCTGCTCGCGAGGATGAGAAGCACGGCGCGGGCGAGCATCATTTGTGTGTGTATGGTGTGGTGTAAGCGGCGGCGCGGGCTCGGAGGAACACTCGCGCCGCCGCGTCTCCCTGTGCGTCTTTGGTGGATTTACAGGTGAGAAGTCGTTACGAGCCGGAGCCGTTGCTACCCACGGTGCTCTTGCCGTCGATCCGCGATCCGCCGAACACGTGGCGCACTTTGTACGCAATCGTGTCGTCTTCAAACGAGCCGTCGAAGCCGGAGCCACCGCCGCCCACGCGCACCTGGTTCTGCTGCTTCATAAACAGCTCAGGCGCTTCGTGGCCGCGCAGCAAGCCGAACTCCATGGCCGGGCGGCCGGCGCTCGGATTCGCGTGGACGAACCAGGTCGTTTTGCCGTTCGTGGTGGCGATGACGGGGATGTACGGATTCACTACCAAGGTCACCTTGGAGCGCATCCAGTTTGTCGTGAAGATTTTCTGCGCTGCCGAATCCGCCCCAACCATGATTTGGGTAGCGTTCAGCAGGTTCTGTGCGGTGACTTCGAGCGAAGGCGGCACTTCGAGAATCACGCCGTCGATGCCGATGGGTTCGGAATCGGAATCGAGCATCAGGCCAAGCACGGTGAACGCGTCCTGAAGCCCTGCCACGCCGAGCACGGGGTTCGTGCTGGCTGCGCCATTGGTCGTGTTGATGATGTTCTTGTTGCCGGAGGTGTACAGCGAGGCGTGAGGCCCGTTTGTGTCCACGTGCAGGCCGGTGGCGAAGTAGTCTTCGCTACGGCGCGCAGCCTTGCCGAGGCGGGCGGGCGAGCTGGCGCCCAGCGCGTCCAAGTCGTCGTTGATGAACGATTCCCAGCTCCAGTTCAGCGTGCGGCCGTACTTCGTCACGGCGTAGCTGTACTTCGTTTCGCTGAGCACGTTGGGCGAGTAAATCACTTTCTCCCCAACGCTCGGCAGTCGCCCTTCCGCGCCGTCCACCGCGAAGCGCTTCACGTCGCGGAAGTCGGGTACGGTTGCGCGGCGGCAATACGTGCTCCAGGTCTGCGCGGTCTCCGCATACGAGGCGTAGAGCTGGCGATCCAGCACATCAGCCATGAGCAGCGGGAAATCGCTGGTCTTCATCGCTTCGTTGAAGTAGTGTTTGCCGAGGCTGGAGGTTCGGGCGCGGCTGATGAGGGTCGTAGCCTCGACCAGAAGCGCGCCGTAGTTGGCGCGTTTGCGGATGGTGCGCGGGGACACTTCGTCCTTGTCGTAGAGCCGGTCCAGACCGGCTTCCTCGGCGCGCATCGTCTCGATCAGTTGCAAAAATTCGATTGCCATTGGTGTTTTGTTTCTCCTCTTGTGTGCTCTCTCTTTTGCGCTCTCCGAGTTACTGAGCCGTGTTGTGGACGTAGAAGACGAACACGTTGAACTTGCCAGCGGTCAGAGCCTGCACAGCAATGCTCATCGTGATTTCGCGATCCACGGTGGCCTTTTTGTAGTCGGCCACGGTAGCTAGGTCCGGGATGGCTTGCTTCATGCCGGTGGTGGACCAAGGCGCGCCGGAAACGGCGGCCGCCGTGAAGATGTCATTTGCCGCTTCCACTTTGATGGCGATGGTGGCCGTGGAATCTGGTGACGTTGGTGCCGTCAGGACTTCGGCAAAGGCGTTGCAAACAATCGCACCCTTCGGCAGCGAAACACGAAGCCCGATGTCTGAAACAGCCCCGCCGTGAATGGCAAAATCGTACTGCGCCGCAACGCAATGCAGCGCTTTCTGGTTTGTCAAAGATGCAGCACTCATAGTGTGTGTGCCTCCAGAGGGATGAGCCCCTGGTTTAGGCAGCCCTCCCTTCAGCGGCGATCTTCGCCGCACTCTCGGACATGCCGAGTGCCACGAAGGCAGCGGTGATGTCCTCGGTTTTCACCGTCTTCGATTCCTGCGCGGGCGAGCCCATGCCGTTGATGCGGCCTGTGCCGATGCCGACGCTCTTCAGGTACTCGCCTTCCGCCTTCACCGCCTCCTCGATCACCGCGGTAAACGCGGCCTCGTCCAACTTGCCGTCCTTCAACGTCGCGTGTGCCGGCAACGCCTCGGCCAACCGCTGGCGGGTGGCTTCGGGCAGGTCGATCTTGGCGAGCTTCGTCCGTGCGAAGTCGCGCGCGTCGCGCAGCGCGAGGGTCTCGCGCAGCCGTGCGGCTTCCGCTTTGCAGGCCGCGTTCTCGGCCCGGAGCGGAGTCAATTCCGCTTCGAGCAGAGCTTTCACTTGGGCTTCATTCATTTCGTGCTCCTCATTGGTGGGTGGTTCAGTCGCGGGCCTCCGCCCAGCGGCTTCGAATAAAGACAAAATCTCGCCGCCGCGCCCCGGCACGGTGACGTAGTCCACGCTTTTGACGCCCGCGATGGTCTCGATCACGGGGCCTTTGCGGCCCTCGGCCTCGCCGGGCTTCGCCGTGCCCACGGCGCGGATCGACACGCCGATGTGCTGCGCCAGGTCTTTCACCGCGGGCGCGAAGCGTTCGAACACTTTGGCCTTGGCGTACAGGCCAGGACCCGTGGGTCCTGACTCGTTCCAGGCGGCGTCTTCGAGCAGCTCGCCGGCGAGATGGTCGAGGTTGCCCTCGGGCCGCGCCGATTCCTCGGCCGCCGTCTGGTGGTTCCAGTACATCTTGAGGCCCTTGGCGAATTTGGCGGCCGCCGCTTTGAGCAGCGCGGGCGAGTAGTAGCCGGAGCTGCCCCAGCCTGGGGAGATGAGCTTCAGATTCGCCGTCGCTGCCTCCGATAGCTCCGCCGTGGCGCTGGCCTCCACCAGCGGCACGCAATCACCCAGCAGCGGCGTTTCCGCCGCCTCGCTCACTGGCGCGTCATCGTACACGGTGCGCGCAATCACGGGCCGCGAATCGCCGAGCGCAACCGCGCCGTCGTCGCTCAATGCGTAGTCGATGGCGAACAGCCCGTCGTCGCACGAAAACACGCAAAACGTGTCGAAGGTGTCGGCGATGTAGCAATAGAAGTATTCCGCGCCAGGGCGCTTGAACTTCGCCTGAATTGCAGCGCGCAGCAGCTTTTCCTTGTCCGAGGCCGAGCGTTCGGCTTCGGTCGCGTCCGCGTCGTGTTCCGTCGCCTCGTCGATCAGCTCTCGCAGCTTTTCCATCGCGGAGTGGAGGCGCTCGCGGTTTTTCTTGCTGATCTTGCGGCCTACTTCCAAAAGTCGTTGAAACATGGGGGCTCCAAAAAAGAGCGGCCACCGGAGGTCTCCCTCAGGTGGCCGTTTACAATCGAGCTATGCGCGCGCGGGCTAGCTTATAATTCCTGCTCCCCGTCGATTTCGGTGAGCAGCGAGAAGATCGCCAGAGCAATTGCCGGATTCGCGTTCTGCACGATCTTCTTTCCGCCCTGCCCGTCGCTCACTTCGGCTGTGGTACGTGCAATCTCTGCCGCGACCAGGCCCGCGTTCACCGCGACGCGGCGCGGCTGGCCCTCTACGCCGATGTGCCGCATCGGCACACTGATGGGGAACTGCTCGTTTGCATCACCCTGGAAAATTTCGCACGGAATCTGTGTATGCCGCCAGAGCAGCTCCAGGACGCGCTGCGCGGTCGAAGGCGTGGCGAACGCCCAGGGCGTCACCGTGACGCGCTGGCGGCCCGTCTCCGGGTTGTCCGGGGTAGGCGCAAGTTGGGTGGGGAGTTCGAAAAACCAGCCCGTGGGGATGCCGTTGCAAACGGCCTCACCTGTTTCGGTGTTCTGTTCAAGGCCTTCGTAGGTGGCCAGGATAAGCCCGCCCAAGGTGGCCATGCTTTGTCCCTGTGTGTTCTCGCTCAAGTTACTGCACCTCCAAGTTCTTCAGTATCGCCGCGACGCGCTCGGCTGGCGTGCCGCCGCCGAACAGGGCCGCGCCCACAGCGGCGAGGAACCCCTCGTCGCTCATGTTCTTGACGCGGATCGCGCCGGTGGCCGCGCTGCCCGGAGGGCTCACGTTGTAAACGAGCGGATATGCGCGCTCGTAATCCTGGTAGTTGCAAGCCTCCACCTGGCCAGTCACCGGGTGGAAGCGCAAAATGTGATTCTGCGCGTAGCTCCAGCTCTTTCCGCCGTCGCCGCTCGGGTCGTCGCGGTAGCGCGCCAGCGGGTATTGCGCCTCGCTTGCTGTCACTGTGCGCGGGCCTGGTTTGCCCACGCCGCTCGTCATGTTCATCTGCGCAGGCTCAGCGCTGCTGAACCGCTTGAATCGCGGGATGCGCGCGAAGACCGGGTCTTTCGCCGTGGCGCGATCTCGGTAGAATCGTGCCACTGTGGAGCCGTAGACCGTCATCGACCACTCGCTCCACGTCGCCAGGTCGGACGTGTCAAGCCCCGTTTCGCGCGAGCCCTGGACGGTCACGTAATCGGCGCCGGGCGTGAAATCCGCCCAGAACTTCTGTGTGCTGGCGGAACTTGGGATGTACGGCAGCGAGCCGCCGAACGCGAACGCAAACGCCTCCAGCGACGCGAACGCGGAAACGCCGGGCGCGAGCACGCCACGTTTCTTCAGCTCGTCGAGTGTCGATTGCGTGATCGTGGTTCCGGGGGTGGGCACGGGCACACACACCTGGGCGTGCACCGTGAAAAGCGAAGCAAACAATAAAATCAGAAGTTTCATAGCATCTCTCAATTTCGATAAGCCTTCAGTCGAAGCGAGCGCAGGCCGCGGCGATACACTTCGCTCCAGTACACCGTCCCGAAGCTGCTCATGAAGCGCTCCAAGCGCCGCTCGCGCTGGGCCGCCGTGAGCCAGCCGAGCTGCTCGCGGATACGCTGCCGGCGCACATACGCGCGGTGCAGGCACTTACCGCACGCCCCGCATTCGCACGTCGTTTTCGGCAACCTATGCCACCCGCCTCCGCGTCTGCAAAGCGCACCGGCAGCCGGGGAACCGCAGCGGCGCGGCGTGGCCGGACGGGAACGTCTGCGCAAACGGGATCCACTTTGCCGCCTCGTTGCCGCGGCAGCCGTCGCTCACCCGGTCGTCACCCACGGTGAGCCAGCTTTTCTCGATCTGCGCGCCGCCGTTGACGAGGCGCTGCGCCGTGTCGAGTTGCCCGTCGATGTAGGCCTGGCCGATCTCCGTTACCGCGATCAGCTCCGCGCGATCGCGCAGGTGGCGCTGGGGCACGGCGCGGCCAAAATCCTTGAACAGCTTGCGCAGCGCGCGCGCCAGCTTCGTGTACGCCCAGTCCTCGCTGATGGCCTGCTCGATCAGCGTCTGCACCAGCTCCAGCGTCGTCGCGTCGATCCCCGCGATCCTCGCGGCCGCGCGGCGGCGCATATCACGCGTCAACGGTGGCTGCACGTCCTCGCGCAGCTCTTTGTCGCCATCTGCCTCGCCCTGTTTGTATGCGGCGTCGAGCAGCTCGGCGAACGCTTCCGTGTGCGCTGCGGATACGCCCGCCAGCGCAGCGCCCACCGTGGTCGCTGTGGGCGGCCAGAACTGTGCGAGCGATTCGCTTACCGCGGCCGCCTGCTCGCGGAAAACGCGGCGCACCAGGCGGCGCATGCGGCGCTCCTGTGTGCGTCGGTGGCGCAGCATCATTGACACGGCCAGCGCCTCTTCCAGGAGCCTCAGAGCGGAGAGTAAGGGATGCACTTTGTTTACCACTCCACCTGCAATGGCATCCGCGCCCACACGAAATCGGTACCCGCCTCGTTCGGAACGCACACGTAGAAAAACTGGCGGTCGGTCGCCCAGCTCCCGCGACCGTCCGGCCAACAAGAGCCGGCTGCGGCGGGCGGATCCACGCGGTTGGCGAAGAAATCCCGCAGCACGTGCATGGTCGGAGGCTTGCCGCCATAGCGTACAAAGCCGATGTTGCCGTCTGCGGCGATGGGCTGTTTCACACGGCCCAGGTCAACCTGTGCCGAAGCAAGCAACGAGCCCAAGAACAAAATTGATCGCATCATGCGCGCACCGTCCATACTTCGCGGCTGCCAGTCGGAAAGTACTCGATCTTGGCATCTGCTCGCGTGACCTTGAACCGGACCAGATACTTGCTCGCGTCGGCAACGAAGTCGCTGGCAGCCGGGCTGTAGGTAACCTCGCCATTCGCCGCATCAGTGACGGCAAGAGTGCCGGTCCAACCAGCGGTCGCGCCAGTCTGCCTGAGTGCGTCCATCTCCACTGTGCAGCCGGTGAGCGGATATGCCACGCCATCAGCGAAAAGTTGGTACACGATGGGCGCGGTTTGCCCCGCAACGATGTTCAAGGCCATGATTAATCCACAATCGCCAGCGCGGTATTCTCAGCACTGACCAGCCCGACGGTGTTCTCGGCGGTCAATCTGAGAACGGTTGCGATTAGAACCTCGGCAGGCGCAGCAGCGGCGGCGCTGCCGGCCCCTCCCATCCAGAACGCCAGCAGCCCGATCACGCCGGGTCGCTCCCTGTCACAGGGTCTGCGCTCGCGTTCGTCGTGACGGTCGCAGTCCACGCGCTCGTCAAATCGTCTTCCTTCGTCACCGTGAGCGTGGTTCCGCTAATCGACCACTTGTTTCGCAGAAACCGCACCGCGTTGAGCACGCTGCGCGCGGCCTCGCCGGTCACCGTGCTGAGGTCCAGCTTCAGCAGCGCCTCTGCAATCGAGGTGCGCTCCCCGCTCGTCAAGGCGTAGCCCGTCTTGTCGTTGTTCGTGGTCACCGTCACGCCCGCGGTCACGCTGGCGACGGCTCCGGTCACGCTCGCCACGCCCTCGCCGAAAGTCCCGGCGGTAGCGTGTCCGCTTCGCGCTTCATCCCACACCGCATTTGCGTTCTCGGCTGCCGTGGGCAGCGCGTCGAGCTGCGTATCGAGGTTGGCACTGGCGAGGCCCACAGCGGTGCGCACGCCTGCCGCCGTGAGCGTGGAAAGCCCGCTTTGGATCTCGGCTACCGCGTCGGCTGCCAGCGCAGATGCGTTGAGGGCGTCGGCCGCGAGCGTCATTGCCGAACCTACGGCTGCCGGCGACGCCGGCAGGTTATTCGTCTTCGCCTGGATCGCGTCCACTACGGTATCTACCGTGTCCACGCTCGCCTGGCTCGCCCTGCTGCTGATTGTGGCGTTGACGTTGTCGACCAAGTGCTTTCCGATGCTGCTGGCCGTGCTCAGCGCTGATGTCAGCGCGTCCCAGATCGCCTGCACGCCTCCGGACGATAGCGCGTATCCCGTCTTGTCGCTCACAGTGCCCGCCGTCACCGCGCCGCTCGAAAGGCTGATCTGCCCCGTCCCTGTGCCGGGGCTCAGCAGCACGCTCGCGCCAATATCGCGGCCCGTCTGCGACGTGCCGGCCAGGTGTGTCGTATTCACTTCCGGCCGGCCGCTGGCAAACGTGCCAGCCGTGCCGCCGAATGCGGTAACGTTCACGCGGATGTCCCCGGCTTCTTCCGGGTACATCACAATGGGCGTGGTTTTCGCGCCGCTTGACGAGGTTTTGATAATCACAGCGACCGTGTCGGCGTTCATCTCCGTCGAGGTCAGATCAAGGTAGTACATCCCGCTGTTGGTGGCGATTTCCGTTGCCTCGTTCGTGCAGTCGGTAAATGTGCCGCCGTCTTTAGAGACTTCGGAATCCAGCCCCGTCGCGCCCGTCACCAAGTCGCCGTCTGCATCGAAAATGGGGAACGTGATGCGATAAGCGACGTTTTTCTGAGGAACCGGACGTGCGTCTGTGGATGCCATCTAAAATGCCCTCGCTCGTGACCCGCCAAGAAATGGGACGGTCGCGATTCTCATTGCCGCCGGTTGCCCGGTCGCCGCGGAATCAGGCGCGAAAAACTGGTGCACTTCCCCGCCGCGCCAGTATTCCATCGTAGAGCCGCCTAGCGTGTCGCCGCCGAGCGCCTCACCCGCTCTGAAATTCTCAAACATTAGTCTATGAATCGAAGTACGCGATGCCGTTGCCTGCCGCGCTGCGGGAGATGCAGCGAATCGTAACCACGCCTTTGGCGGTAGGCGTAAACGTGAGCTGCAGCGCCTCCCAGGTATCCACGGCTGCAGTCATCGTCGCCGTCGCGTCCGACACGCCGATTTCGCCGCCGCCGAGCACGCTGATCTGTGGTTTGTTCGTCGCGGCGTGGTTCGTGTCGTAGCGCGCGTACACGGTGATCGTCGTAATCGACGCGTCCACGGGTACCTGGAAGTCGTGATAGCCGGGCCCGGTCAGTTTGAGCGATGCCGCGCCCGCGTGCGTGACGCTGGTTTCCTTCGTGCCCGCGTTTGGGCGCTCGTACGGCCCAACTGCGTAGCTTGTGGAGGCCCCGCCGGAAGCCCGAGGGCCACCGCTGATGTCTGTTACTGGACCGCCGGACTGCGCGCCAAAACCTAGCATTGTAGAGCTTTCAGTGGGCATTCCCCAGGGGCGCACGGGACGCAACCCCCAGAGGCATTCTCGCCCCTCGCTCCACGTCGCGGCTTTTGTTGTTGATGAGTTGCTGCCTATCGACACATTTGTCCGTGGCGTTGTGGCCATGAATACGTTGTAGTCCTCGACGATCATCCCTGAACTCGCTCCGCTGAGCGCCGTGCCGGAAGAATACCAATAGCTGTTGTAGACCGAAAACGGGAGGGAGGTGGCAACGTTTGCGGAAATACCATTGAATCCGAAAAAGGCGCAGTTATAGACGCTGATGCCTCCGCCTTTGAAGCTGTTTGCACCAGTAACGCCAACGATGATGGACCAGTTTCCACCCGTCCCCACTATCATGAAAACGCAATTTGTGATGGAAATGCCGACATTGTAGTCAGCGCTGGCTGAGGTCGGCAAGGTGATCGACGCACACGTTCCACTATGGGAAATGAAATAGCAGCGATCAAACGTCCAGTTCGCCGCCTGCCCTGCCGTACCTGTATAGGCGACCAGCAGGCTTGTTATGGCGGAGGATCGGAAGATACAACGACGAAACGTGCAGTTCGTGCTGTTGGTTGTAGTGGCGTTCACGCACCGTGTTGTACCGCTGAAAATGATGAAATTCTCAAAAGTGAGGTAATCTCTTCCCGCCAGGTCGAGCGTGTTGGCGCTCACTGGTGCGGTTTCATCATCCGTGACTCGCGCAGTCCACACCACCTCGCCCGCGTCGCCAGTAAACTGGCCGCTCACATCTCCAATGACCTGCGTTTCCGCCGTAGCGGATGTCATCGCCACGGTGACCACCTCACGGTAGGTCCCGGCCCCCACGTAAACGGTGTCTCCGGAGGCGATGCCGGACGCACCCAGGGCTTTGCCCAGGGTAAGCCAAGCCGCGCCGGCAGAGGTGCCGGCATTCGAATCGGAGCCTGATTTTCTGACGTAGTAGGTTGCCACGCTATGCGGCGCTCCTCTTGTCGATGATCCAGTTGGCGATGAGTTCGATCATCTCCACTCGTTGCGCCTCGCTCAAATTGGCGAGCACCTGAGGAAACGTGAGTGTGTTCGCGCCCGTGAAATCACGAATCCGCGCGCCCGTCTTGCTATTCGTGACGCGGCACGAGATCTCGTACCGCGGCGCGTTCGTGATCGTCTGGTTGGCGAGCTTGGTAATCGCGAAGTTTTGGAGATCGGGCATAATTTAGGGAGTATCCGTGGTCCAGTAAAGGACAGTCAGCACGTCATCCGGCGTGAAGGGTCGATAGGACGGTAAAGTGACGTCGAGCACCTTGGGATTCGCGCCACCTCCGGGAGCCAGGAAGTCTACTACGTCGCCGGTCGCGCGCGAAGATCGAAACGACACGAGGATGGCCGCACTCGCTGTGGGAGTGTGGGATAGAGTGAGGCTCACTGAAGGCGTGGTCGCCGGCACGGCTGCCGGTATCGTAAACTTCTGGATCACTGCGCGGGGTTGAACTACGGGCGCTGTGATCGCCTCGAGGCGCGGAGGCGTGACGCTGGTATTTAGCGTCAGGCCAGGCCCAAGTTCCGCGCACACCGGTACCGGCACCGTAATTGCGCCGGCGCTGAGTGGCACGGAGACGGAAACCTGCACGGTATTGCCGCGGCAGGCCTTCGAAGCGATCGCGGCCGAGGTTTGCGCGTCGGCTGCCGGCGCGAGGGCGAACGCGAGCACAACCAGGCCCAGCAGGCCGCTGTTCATTGCAAAGCGGAATACCGCCTTGCCCGCCACGAACGCGGGCTCGGCGCGTAGTGTCTCGATTGCTCGTTTGTGTACTTGGCTGATCCGCGCTTCCCCCACGCCGAGGTCCCCGCCGATCGCCGCCATCGCCTGGTCGTGATAGTAGTACTGCCGCACGATAGTGCGTTGCCGCCCACTCAGCCCCTCGACCAGGTTGCGCAGTTGCGACGCGAACTGCGCGGCCATGCTCGCCTCCTCGGGCGTGCGCTGCACGGCGCGCGGCTCCAGGTACAAATCGTCGACTCGCAGCTCCACGCGTTCACTCGCCTCGCCCGCGTTGATCTTTGCGCGCGCCTCTCTCGAGACGAAGTCCAAGCCGCGCAGGTAATCGCGGATGGCACCGTTAATCCGCCAGCGTGCGAACGTTTCAAACGTCGCGCCTCGCGCCGCATCGAACCGCAGCGCGGCCTCGATCAAGCCCATGCGTGCCGCCTGGTTAATATCATCGCGTTCCACGTTCGCGGGAAGCCTGCGGTGGTGATCGCGTGCGATCAGTGTCGCGAGCTTCAAATTCTGCTCGACCAATTCGCGCTGGGCGTCGGTCAATTGCATGTGTGCGATTCCCCTTTCAAGCTGCTGCCTTCCGTGATTCGTGCAGCCGCGTGATCGCCGTGCGCAGCTCGCGCAGCGCCTCCGCCATTTTCGGGCTCTGCACGTTGCGTTCGTTGTCCTGGTCGTCGCGCTGGTCTTCGAGCGCCTCGATCTCCGCCTTCACGTCCGCCACGCCTAGGGCTTCGAGCACGAGCCGCGCCGTGGTCTGCCAGGTGATGGAAACGGGCTCTTTCCCGTCGAGCGTTGCGCCCTGCACGATCGCGCCGATCTGCTCCCGAATATCGTGTTCGAGAATCGGCGGAAACGTGACGCGGATCTGCGGCTTCGCCTCAGCGCCAGCCAAGCGCAAGCGCCCGTTCGCCGCGCGCTGGTTGCGCAGGATCGCATATTCGAGGATCGTGATCAAGATCGATTTCCAAAGCTCCTGGCGATCGCGAAACTTCAGTTCCGTGGGCCGGTCCAGGCTTTTCGCCGTGGCGAGGTTGCCCGTTGACACGTCGCCGAAGAACGTCTCGGGGAGCCCCATGGCCGCGCAAACCATGAGCAGTCCGCGCCGCCCGTCTTCCGCGCTCGTCGTCGCGCCGGCGGTTTTGATCGGGTCGAGCTTCACGCCCGAGCCGATGAACGTTGACGCCGTCGTCGACGGCGGGTTCGTGTCGTATGCGCCGCCTGTGCCCGTGTTCGCGTTGAGGCGCGTTTTCAGCCGGTCGACGAGCTGCTGCCCGCCCTGCCCGCTCGCGTGCCAGGCGAAGCGCGCGTAAGCCTTTACGATGGAGAACCAGTTTTCCAGGAACGTCTTGTAGGCGCGCGCCCAGTCGTTGGCCTGATACGTTTCGGGCACGCCGAATTTCATGTCGCTGAGCGAGCCCACTTTGACGTGGTACACAGGCGCGTCCCACATCACCGGCGCGCCGCCGATCGTTTCGCGCCGCGCGTCCGGCTCGTAGCCGAGCGCGGGATAAAACGCGGTACGGTCCGCGTGCGTCAAAGTGCCACTGTCCTCGTTCAGCACCGGCTGGCTCCAAACGCGCTTGTACAACCAGGGTTCTTTCGCGTCGTCCGGATTGCAGATGATTTCGCTGATCTCATCAGCGGGGATCGTGCGCACCCGCGTCATGCCCTCGATCGCGTCCGTGAAGAGCACGAAGAACAGGTTGCCGAACACCTGCAGGTCCTGCTCTTTGAGCGTCCGCGCCTGGTGGCCGAACTCGGCCTTGTTCTTCGCGTCGTCGAAGAACGCGTTGAGAAACTCCTGCGTTTCCTCGTCGTCGCTCGTGATCGACACGCCCTGCGCCCAAACATACTGCGATTGGATCGTGACAGCGCGATTGATCAGCGGGTTTTTGAGGAACATGACCCGGCTCAGCTCTGCGATCTTGCGCCGCCCCGCCGCGTCGAATTCGCGCGCGCCGTCCATCATGACGCGCTGCCAGCCCTGGTCTTCGAGGGCAAGCTGCAGATCCGCGATGGATTCGCGCAGCAGCTCGTTCGTCCAGCGCTCCTGCTGGAGCGTCTCGGCGAGCTTCGCCTCGGCGAGCGCGGCGGGTTTGGCGGGCTTGCGTGCCATCTAAAAAATACGGGCCGCGAACGGCTTGCACCGTGCGGCCCTGGGGAAATGCAGTTTATTCGGAGGTTAGATTTTACGTTCTCATGTTTGGGAGGTGGGACGCGCCCCGCGCGGGACTGGAGATCGGGCGCGCTCGGTCTGTCATCTCTCGATAGTCTCGGTCCCTCGCGGCAGCTCGGCCAAGATCAAATCACGTCGCTCAGCTCGTCGTCATCCGCAACGAAGTCGAGCAGGCCGCAGTTCAGAGCGCTCATTGCTTGCCGCGCGCCAGACGCGGTCGAGCGCGATCGCAAGCGCGCCGGGCGATAGCCGCGTGTCGGCGCGCAGGTGTGCAACAACGTTCGGCAAAAGGATTTCGCAGGGTTCGGGTCTACTTTGTTGCATGCAATTTCTTGACCACCTCCAGCTTGCGCGGCCCGGTCTGCTCGCGGCTCACAAACTTCGCGCGCTCGGCCTCGTCGGGGATGAGCGCGTCGAGCGCCTTCAGCGGAAACGTGCACGCGGCGAGGAACGCCTCTCGGCCGACACGGCGCAGCACTTTTGCGATGTCGAGGATTTC
>JADJRB010000006.1 GCA_016712445.1 Acidobacteriota bacterium
GTATATGCTGAACCGCACGTAGGTCGCGACGCGTGACGATGCCTATCGCGAATAGGCGGCTTGGCCAAGGTGGAACGTCGTCATGCCGGGATCAGCTCCGGCCACTCTGGCTTCACTTCACGAACACGTTCCCCGCGAAATACACACTGAGCGGATTCGTTCCCCATGCCGGGCACACCAGCTTGATTTCGATGTAGTCACCCGCAGCGACCGCAATCGACAGTCCAGAGGCTTGGAAATAACGCAAGTTCGCCGATGTCGACACCGTCGCAACGAGCGTGTCCGACGTGTCGTTCTTGCGCACGTACAACGAAACCGATTCGTTGCTGCCGGCCGTCTTGGCGTAGCTGGTCACGTCGACGCGCGTGATCGTTCCTGCGCGCGGAACATGCAGCCGGCGTTCTGCGCCAGTTGTTGCTGGCGCGATAGGCAGCGCCCCGAAGTAGTACGTGGTCGAGTCTGCAGGATCGAATTCTGGCGACTGGACGAACAGCGCGTAGCCGGCGTTGGACTGCAGCGCTGCCACATCCGTCTCAAGATCCGTCAGCGCCGTGCTGATCTGCTCGCGCATGGTGAAATCGTTGTTGCGCTCTATTTTCGTCATGGGATCACCGCCTGTGTCGTGTGGCCGATGTTTTCGTCACCGCTTGCCGCCGGTCTTGATCCTCAGGTTCGTCATGTACCAGCGAAGCTTCGGAGTTGACCCCCAGTAGTTTTCGCTACTGTCGTAGACCGTTTGCACTGCGGTCGCCTGGGATATCAGGAACGACGGCGCCGGCTGGTAAGACGAAACCCCTGTGTATGGTGCTAGTGTCGTGTTTTCCGGGTTGTAGTAATCGGTCAGCACCGCGCTATTGAACGTCACCGCGAAAGAAATGCCAGAAACGCTGCAGTTGCGCCAAACCTTGCTGATAACCGCAGGCGAAACAAACGCAGGGATAGGTGGCGCCTGCATGACAAGGATGGAGCTGCCAGTGGTCGCGCTTGCGCCGAAATACGTGCGCCCATCGAACGAACACGCGCATGCAGGAGTTCCCACGCCGCCAGACAAGAAGTCACCAGCGGATCCCATGTAATTCCACCACTGGCCCGTGGCGCGTTCGACGCAAATCGGTATCGAACTGAACGCCGGGAACTGCGTGTAGACGTTGTTTGGAAGGAACATCGTCGACATGGATTCTTGAGAATCCACCGCGCATGCAAGGTCGCGAGCGTCACCGCTTGCGTAGTTATCGTCCTTGAACGTGGTGACTGCGATTACCTTGTCTGAAAATGCAGGGTATATCGTCCCGGAAAGCACGGCTGCAATGTCTATGATTCCTTCTTCTGTCATCAGAAGCGTGGTGCGGCCATACCGATGCGCGCTGCGAAGTCCAAGCGGCCTTGGACACTTGAACCGGCCGATCATCTCCCACGAAAACGCGCCGGCCGGATCGTCGCCCTGATAGACCAGAATCTCGCCAGTCGACATCACGACGCAGAACAGGTCGTCAGCGCCTTCGCCACCGTCGCGCGTGATCGTGCACAGCAGCGTTACCTTGCCGCCCAAGGTTGTGAACGTGCTGACCGGAAACTCGGCCAGCGCGCCTTGATACAAGCCAGCGGCGGCATACCAGAACGATTGCGCGTTGTTCTGCCAGTAGTAGCAGCGGCCCTTGAACGTGATCACGCCGCGCAGCGTCGTTGCCGTGACGCCGGTCACCGCGATATTCGAGCACGTCGTGCCGTTGTAGACCTGCGGCGTGTCCACCCCGTTGCACAACACCATCAGCGAGTTGAAAATCGTGAAGCTGTAGATTCCATCGCCCTGCGCGGCTTTCAGCGTCGACGGCGTCCCGGTCGAAACCTCAACGATGTCCCATGAATCCGAAAACGCCGATGTCTCTACTGCAGCGAGCAGCTTTTTGGATGCGCCTACCTCATACGGCGCGAGCGTGAATACGCGGTTCGGGCCAGCGTAGAAATTCTCCACTGGCGGCGCAGTCTCCACGAATGTCCCGCGCGGAATCCAGTCGAACAAACGGATAGCGTCCTGTGCCGGCATCGCCGTTACAGCGTCGCGCGCATTCAAACCGCCGAACGGCGCCGGAATAGAGACAGTCGGCATCATGCCACCCACAGATTCGTGTACGGTTCCGGAAACACCACGTTCTTGGCGGACGTGATCACCTGCGCGCCGGCATCAACGCCTTGGCGGTAATGCAGGTATTGCTTGAAATCGGCAAGGTCTACCTCCCAATCGTCGATACCCTTTTCCTTCTTCCACCGCCATTTCAGATCACGCACGAACAGTTCGTCATCGAGCACGCACACGTCGGTGTCTGCGGCGAACGTCTCGCGCGCGACGCCGAGCGATGTCTCCACGGCGTTCTTGGACACGTACTCGTAATTCAGCACGTAGCCGGCCTGCGGGTTCTGGACGTGGAGCTTGTTGTTCAGAAACCGGCAGTTGAACGCAATCGACGATATGCCGATCATGGCTTTCAACTGAGCCCATCGCGACGTGGTCACCGGCATGTCCGCAGGACGGCCGGCAGAGTACGGCCACAACGTGTCCGGCACGATGGACCAGAAGTCAGACGCCAGCGAGTATTCCGTCGCTGACGTGAGCGTGATTGATCCGGTTTTCCGCAGCTTCTGCCATTCGTACTGCCGCAGGGTGCGCACGCTGGCGTTGGCAAGGTACTGATACTGCGCGCTGCCGTCCGTGCTGCCGACGACAGTGGTTGGAACCTGGAAACCCGACTCGCCAGCGACTTGTTCCGCGGCGCTCAACAGTGACAGTGCCATGGTGCGCTCCGGTTGCGGTTAGAACTGGCCGTCAAGCGTCGCAGGAGCGTCACCAGCACGCGCTGCGGCGTTACCCTTGGCGTCGGTCTTGGCGCGTCGCTCGCGGACCTTGGCGACGGCCTCTGCCTCTTCCCGGTGCTGTTCGACCAGCGCCAGCTCTGCGGCCGTCGATGGCTCGCGCCAGACGACCGTGCCGGCGTCGACAACGACCGGGATCTTCCACTTGCCGTTTTCCAGCGTCGGAACGTGGCCGGCGCTGTGCGCGTTCTGCGAAATGCTCATGCTGCGAACTCCAAGTCAGTCAAGGATGGCGCCAGTTTCGGCGGTGCCGGCAGGTCAGACGCGGCCGGCGCGATTTCGAAGTGCCCGTTAACCAGTCGCAGAGCCGGCGGTTCCTTGCCTTCCGCCTTGGCCCGGAACACGATGTAGTGCATGGCCACGTCACGCCAGCGCGCCAATGCCTCAGGAACCGCGCGGCGCGGTTTCATGTCGGCCAGATAGTCAACGTCTTGGTCGATCATGTCGTCGGTGATCTGGACGCCTTCGGTCAGGACGGCATCGGTCGTGATGCTGGCGTCAACCAAGTCATCAATGGTGCGGATGCCGAGTTCGGCGAATGCGGCGATGGCGCCAGGCTTGATGCCGGGCAGCGCGAGCAACGGCATGCGCGGGCGCTTCAGGTGCTCACGGAATGCGGCCCATTCCTGCGGGAACTGGCGGACGTGGTCTTGGGTCGCCAACACGCTGATGTGATCCTGTTCATCGTCCTTCAGGACCATCACGTAAGGGCGTTCGTCATACACCGGGTATCCCTTCGCCCGCGATTCGACGGCGTTGCGGACTGGCTGCAGCGTGAAATACGCGCGCACGGTCTTGGCGCCCCAGAACTGTTGGCGCGCGATCTCTTCAACCTCGCGCTCGGAAATTTCGGCCATGCGATTCTCCTGAAATGACAAGGGCCGACGATATGCCGGCCCTTGGATGATACACCGCTGCGACGTGGCCAGTTACGGCAGCACGCTGTACTCGATGATCACGTCGACGCCAGAACCAGTCACGCCGGACGCGGTGCCGGTGCGAATGTAGAGCGTCTTGGCAGTAACCAGCGGAGTGGTGCCAGTCGCGGCGACCGTGCGGGACGAAACGATCGTGCTGCCCGTGTGCGTGGTCAGCGCGGCGTCTGCCACGATGGTCGGCGAGCTTCCGCCGCTCGCGCCAAACACGCCGAGCGTTGCCGTGGCGTTGTTCGCCGTGGCGCCAGTCGACAGGATGCGCGAATTGTAGAAGTACACGGCGCGGACGACGTAGCCATTGCCGGTGTACGGGATGTCGACGGATGCGCCGTCAGTCGTCGCGGTATCGGTCGGAACTGCCTTGACCACCACGCAGGGGTATGCGTCTTGAAGTGCCATGATTGATGCCCTCGATTGTTGGCGGTTGCGTTACGACGCGATGATGACGCCGTGGCCAGCGCGGCGGCCCGTGTGCATGGTGCCCATGAACCACACCGGAACGACCTCGTAATCGGCATTCGCGATCTGGCGTGCTTCGCCGACTTCCAGGAACGTGTCCTCGCTGTCCGAATTCGCCGTCAGCGCGATTTCCTCGGTGTTCAGGGCGTACATGTGCTTCGTCGGGCAACGGCCATCGTAGATCACCGGAGCGCCCTTGAAATACAGGTTCTTGTAACCCGAATCGCCGGATTCCGCCGTCATGATGCGCTGCAAGCCCTGCAGGGCTTCCCAATACAGTTCGTACATGTAGCTGTCGGCCACCCACACATCAGGCACATCGGTTTCGCGCTTGATCTCGAGCCACATGGAGTTCATGCGGCCGCGGATGTTGGATGCGGTCGTCGCGGCGGCTGCCGAATACTTGTTGCGCCAAAACGAATAGGTGACCTGGTTGATGCCGCCCACGGTGCCCGCTGCGGTCGGATCGTCAGCCACCAGCAATTGCAGGCCGCCGATTTCCTTGCCGCCGCTGCCGGTGCCGTCGCTGAAAATCGACAGGCCGAGCGTGTTCTTGAGCTGCGACTTGATCTGCTTCATGCGGGTCTTGAAGAAACTGAACTGTTCCTCCTTCCCGCGGTTCATCTTGCGGTCGCGGCCGCTGATCGAAATGAAGCCGCCAAGCTGTTTCCACTGGTATTCGGCGCCATCGAACACCTGTTGCGTGGTCGGCGGCGTGAACGTGTCATAGCCGCTGTACCACTGCACGGACGAATTGTCGCCGTACACGAAGGTATCGACCAGCGTGCGGCCGCTGACGCCGCCCTTCACCTTCCCCTTGTCCTTGAGGAAGTTCAGCAGGCCGTTGTCCAACAGGACGTTGTCTTGGATTTCGCGCGTGAACTTGCGCGCGGTAGTGGCGACAAGGTCGCCAAGATTGGGGTATGCCATTGCGAAGCCCTCTCAGTGAGTCACGGATTGGTTATTTCCGGCTGAGCTGTGCGTGCGCGTCTTCGAACGCCTCACGTTCACTCATGCGCGCCGGAGCGCCTTTGCCGCTGCCCTTGATCGTCCCGCTCGCTTGCTGCGTGCGCGTTACCTGCGCTGACTTCTGCTTGGCCGCCTGAATCGCCGCCGCATCGGCTGCCTGCTTGCGCTCGGCTGCCATACGTTCTTGGATGTCTGGACGCATCCCGATAACGATGCTGTACGCCTTTTCCGGGGTATCTGCATACCCCATCGAAACGCATTTCAGCATGTCATCGAAAACGCCATCGTCCTCGAAATACGGGTGTTTCAGGTTGCCAGCTTCGTCAGTAGCAGTCGCGAACCCTCGGACGGCCTGAGACAGCTGCATCCGCTGGGCCCTCTGCGCGTGTTCGTCCTGTTGGGCGAGGCGCGATTCCAGCTGTTGGACCTGACGCTGCAGACTTTCGGTCTGCGGGTCGATATACGGACGATCTTCGAATTGCTTCTGCAAATCGACGCCGTACATATCGGCAAGCTGCATCAGTGTTGACGCAGGGTCTTCTGCCAGGGCTTGAGCATAACTCAAAACCTGACGAAGTCCAGCGTCCGGCGTCATGCCCTGCTGTGCCCACTGCTGTGCGTACGGCTGAATCAACTCGGCAACCGGCGACCACTGGCGTTCCAGCGCGGCCCGCTGCTGTTCCTGCTGAGTGATGTACGCATTCGCGCGCTGCCACTGCGCGTTGATCGATTCCATGTGCGTATGGGCGCCTTCGTAGCCGTACAGGGCTTCCCATGCTTTCTTGGCGTCTTGGTGCCACCGCTCCGGCGCCGCGTGGCGCTTGATCTCTGCGGCGGCCTGCGCGGCCTGTCCGGCCGTCGTCTGCGCTGCCTGCCCGGGTTGTGCGGCCTGCCCGGTTGTGGCGGCAGGCTGATCTGCCGCTTTGTCGCCGGCCTCTTCGCCTTCAAACGCTGCCTTGAACTCGGCTTCCATCGCCTGATCGAGGCTCACGCCTTCGTCATCACCTTCGCCGCCCAACTGATCGTCAACTCGCATGTGTTTCTCCGCGTAACGCGACGCCCGACGACATGCCGGGATGGTCGCAAAATCAAATGATCGTCGGGCCCGTTATCGTCGACGGAATAACTCCTGATAACTTGTCGTCGACAATCTGCGCCATGATCTCGGCGCGTGCCGCAGCGTCGAATTCGTCCGGCATGTCCATTTCCGCAGCGATGCGTTCATCGTTGGCGATGCGTCGGTCGGACTCGCGCTTGACGAACTCCGGCGTATGGTCTCGCGCGTCCATCAGGTTGTACTTCGCGAAAATTTCCTCGCGCTGTTTCCACGACGTGACCATTTGACCAGTCGCCGGGCACCGGTAATGGCATTCACCCTGCACGCTGCCCATGACAGGCTGAATCTTGATCCGCATGCGCGCACCGCAACACTCTGGCGCCGCTGATTCGCATTCTGCCACGCGGTTGAATTCGTCCCGCACGGCCGTGCAGGTGTCGCAGCGGTAGGTGTAGGTTGGCATGATGTTCCCTGGTTATCGCGTTCCGCCGCCAGCGGCAGCACCGCCCGCAGCAATCAGCGCATCAATATCGGTGTATGGACGCAGCGGGCTGTATGCGTTACGGGCCGCCGCAGCCTGCCCAGGCGCGCGCATGGCTTTCACCAGCATCCCGCCGCCCGGGAAGCCCTTAAGTATCTGTTCGACATATGCAAACGCCCGCTCCGCTGTGCCAGAAGAGCGACCTAGCATGCCTTTCGACACAACGCTGTCCAAGGTCTGTGCGGCGCGGCCAAGTGCAGCAAGCTCTTCTGGCTCGTAAAGCTCTCGCATCATCGATGATCGATTTCGAAGCGATGACCGCAGGTTTGCAACGATAGCTTGCGGCCCAAGCGGTTCGCCTGCCGAATTGGTCACCATCTTCTGCAACACGGCAGATTTAAGCTCGCCCCATGCCGGGTTCATTGGGCCTTCGGCAGGCTTCAATGCGGCTTTCATCTTCTTCACGAACTGTGCGCCACTGACCTTGCTGACCTGTGCGGCGCCTAGTGCGGCTTGCGCCAGTTCCTCGGGCGTTTTCTTGCCGGCGAGCAACTGCGCGACCAGCTTTCCGCCGACATCGTCCTTCCCTCCCGCTTCGAATCGGCGCCCAAGCACTGCACGAGCGTCACGGGCAGACTTCATGGCCTGAATCACTGACGGATCGCCGCCAATAACCGCATTCTCGGCCAGCCCATCAAACCACTGGTCGAATTCGTTTTTGATCGTCATCAGAACCTTGCGATCAGTCGGATTCGACGCCGTGCCGATGGCGTTGTTGATCCGCTGCCGCTCGGTCTCGATTGCCTTGATCGTGACGGCTGAAGTTTTCTCCGGAAGATCGGCAACCTTCCCTTCGATGATCTTCAACACGCGCGCTGACGACGGCGTAAGCTGGTCGTCGACGGCAAATGCCGACGTAGCCGCTCGCAATCGGTCAGGAAGCGCGCGAACGGACGCCGCGTCTACCTTGGCGCCCTTTTCTGCGACGCGGCCGTAAAGGTCGGCAACGACGCCCTTCTGCGCAGCCTGTTCCGCCTGCGCAAGTCGCGCGATTCGGTCGAACGCATCGCCAGTCGTTGCCGCAGGTTCGCCGCCTGCCATCTTGGCGCGCGCGGCGTTGAAATAGTCCGTGATCGCCTGACGGTTCTGGTCGTCTATGCCGCGCATGAACTGCCCGGCGGTCGAATCAGACGCCCGCAGCATTTCCTCTCGGCGCAACGCGCCGTAATCACCGGTTTTCTGGCCTTGGGTCAGTTTCAGGCCCATTTCTGACTCTGCGACAACAGACTCCGGCGATGCGCCGGCCTGGATTTCCTTCCATCGCGCAGCCACAGCGCGCGCTTGGTCGTCTGTTGGGTTGGCGATGCCAAGCTGCTTTGCGAGCTCGCGCCCGGCGGCAAGCGTATTGCCTTTTCCGAACATCGCCTTGATTTTGTCAGTCGCTGCCCCGACCAATCGCCCAAGAAAAGGCGCAGCAAGCTCTCCAACAGCACCGCCAGCCGCAGTGGTAGCCAGCCGGAGCGGGTCGATTTCCTCTTTCCCTGCCGCAGTCAGCTGCAACGCGGCGTCGGTCGCACCGGAAGCCCCTGCCGCAACCGCCATTTTTCCGGGAAGCGTCGTCGCCATCCCGGCAGCGCGTCCGGCAGGCAGGAATGCCAACGTGTTTCCGACCGCGGCAGCGACTTCATGCCCTTGGACACCGGGCTTGTTCATGGCGAATCGCTCGCCGTTCGGCAATTCCAGAACTTCGTAGCCCTTGGCGTCCTTGACGACCTTGGCGCCCGGCGCAACCTTCTGCAGTGCCCGCGCTACATCCTCGTAATTCCCGAAAATGTCGGCTGCCGCTGGTCGTATCGAGTTCAAAAACGACTCGCCGCCGCTTTGTCCGGTAGCTTTCGCGAATTCGTCAGAAAATCCCCACGTACCACCGACCGTCGGAAGATCTTCTGCGCTGAATTGCGGCGCTTGCTGCGCGATCACATCCGAAAGGCGCATGCGCCCCGTTGCTGGCGCAGCGCCGCCGCTGATCAGTTCCGAGAGCTTAGGCATTACGGGATTTCCTCAACGTCCGGGTCGTCCGGAGAACCGCCGGTAACGCGGTATCGCTTGCCATTCAACTCGATGACTTGACCGACTTGGTACTGGCCCACGGCAGGAGTGTCGACATTCACCGCCATCGGCGGCACGAAACCGCGCAAGCCGCCTTTTTCGGCCGCGTACTTGTCGGCAGCCTGATAGGTCGACTGCGCGTTCTGCGCGCCCTTCTTGATCAGCCCGAGAACGACCTGATTCGCGCGCGGGTCCATGCCGAACGAAGGCACGGATTGTTCAAGCATGCGGCGGTCGCTGTCAGACAGCGCGCCTTTCATCTTCCCGGCAAGGTCCAGAACCATCCGGTTCGTGGCCGCTTGGAAGGTCTGCATGTTCGCGCCGGCTTCGGTGCCGAAATACTGCCCGGCCATGGCAAGCGCCTGCGGAATCGCGCCGGTCTGCGCCTTGTTCAGCACGTTTTCGATGACGCCAACCTGATCGAGCGTTTGCGCCGCGGTTGTGGCCGAATCACGCAGCGCACCAAAATACGCTGCGTCTTTCTTGTCAAGCTCTTTCTGGAACTGGGTCGGCGCCGGAGCGTTTCCGCTGACGTTGACTTGGGTTCGACCTGCCGCTCGCAACGCTTGCTGCGCTTGTAGGTATTCGGGCACCTTTTCGACCGAGCCAGTAGTCGGGTCGACCCAAAATCCGTCGACGAATTTGCGCTGATTTTTTTCAGGATTCAACAACGGGTCCGCGGCCTCGCTGCGTCGACGCCCGAGGCTTAGCTCATACGCCGCTTGTTCATCCCGCGCCGCCTGCTCGCGTTCGGCCATCTGCCGGCGCGAATCCTCCTCCAACTGGCGAGCCAGCGCGTCCGCGATGCGTTCGTCACCGCGCTTGGCGAGTTTCTTGCCGCCCCACGCCTGCGCGACCTGCGCGAGCACGCCAAGCCAGCCGGAATTCGGCGCGTAACCGGCATTCATCATCTGGCCGGCCATGTCCAAGTCGCGCTGTCCTGCCATCAGGTCAGCGTTGATATTCGGATACCCGCCAGCCCGGGCGGGCCCGGCCGCGCCGGGCGGGCCCCGCCCGGGGCCCCCGGGGGGGGTTCGGCATGAACACGGTTCAACCTCCCTTATTGCGCACCGAATCCAGCCGGCGCGGTAAGCACCGGGCTGCCAGGCTGCGTCAGCCGGCCCGGTTTCTGTTGCAGGCCTTGTACCGCAGACTGAAGGTCGTTCGTCATCTGCTGAGGAACGATAGGCGGCGACTGTTGCATGCCGCCGCGCGGCGCCTGCGGGCGCGTCATCGGGCCGCCCATGCCACCCAGCATCGGTTTCGCCATCGGTCGGCCTCCCATGCCACGACGGCCGCGCGCTTGCATCATCGCCTCTGCGAACTTGTCGTAACGGTTCTGGTTCGGGCGCTGCGCCTGTGGCCTCAGGTTGTTCATAGGCTGCGACGGCGCCGGGAATGTCTGTGGCTGCTCCATCGGCGCCGGCATGCCGAAGCCACCAAGATCATTGGCTGGCGTCCCGAATGAACCTTGCGGCCCGCGGTCCATCTGGCCCTGAATGATGCCGGGCGTCTGCCCGTAGGATCGTGCGAACATGGTCAGTGCTCCAGTTGTCGGAGCGGCAGCCGCCCCGGAATTGTCGTCTTGATGCGGTTGTGTTCAGCAACTAACGCTGCGACATTTTCGGAAATTGATGCCGCAGCGTAAGCTACTCTGTCGCGTAGGGTTTCAAGCTTGCTTGGCTCGTGTCTTTCAACATATGCCGAGCGATCGAATTCCGTCAAATACGCAGGGCATGTAACGCAGTCGATGTTACTCCGGCCGTAGCGATAATAGGCCGGCTCTGTCGCTCCGATTTCTGCCAAATATTCTACGACATCGGCATCTGCCCATTCGTTGATTGGGAACATAATTTCAACGCCAGAGAGAACGTTGTCATATCCCTGTTTCACGTTTGGCTGTAACGCGTCCGAATTCTTCTGGCCTCGAATCCACAGAGTGAACCCATGCGCCATCATGTAGTCCGCCATCGGCTGCCAGATGACGCGCGCGCAGCACTGATACCGGCCTTGTGCGCGGGGTGATGCTGGGTGCATGCCAGTTCCGAACGGCTGGTGCGGCGGCGGAGTAAGGTCGAGAGGAATCCCGAAGTCGCGAATGACTGACGGTTGGTCAGATTTCATGTGCAAAAAGCTAGGAACCGTCTCGGCAATGCGTCGCATCTGCTCGTGCGTCTCAACCGGCGCGTCACCCGTGTCCAGCCATGCGACCGTGATCCGATTCCAGTACGGACGCAACACATGCAGCGTCGCAAGGGAGTCCTTGCCGCCGCTGATCTGCAGGCAGGCCTTCGCGTGACGCGACAACGCCGCCTCAATCGCGTTAGTGTCTATGGCAAACTTAGCGCCCATCACATCACCATGATGGCGACAGACGCGATGCCACCGATCGCGCTATTCGTTCCGCTTGCCGATGCAGCCTGCGCGCCATACGCGGCCTGCTGGCCCTGCTGTTGCATCTGGTATGGCGTCACCGCGTCAACCTGCACAGGGCTACCTTGAGGCGTCATGCCGAACAACTGCAACGCGCGCTGATAGTCCTGCTGACTCAGTCCGGCGTTGAACTGCTGACCGGCGAAATCACGATCCAGCAACCCGAGCATGTTCTGGTAATCAGCCTGACCGGACTGCAGTCCGAACTGATCATTCCACTGTTGCTGCCCGAACCCGAACTGGCGGTCCCATTGATTCGCGGCGGTGCCGGCCTGCTCGCGCTGGAATGCCAACTGATCGATGAAATTCTGTCGCCCGATTTCCGCAGCACTCGCCGCCGCGTTACCGGAATTCGTGGCAATCTGAATGTTTGCCGCGTTGCCCTCGCGCGCCTGCATCAGGGCGTTCGCAAGCTGCGACTCGCGGTAGCTCTGGCCGAATGCCTGCTCCTGCGCCGCCAAGCCCTGTTGGAGCGCCTGCGCGCGTGCGGACGCATAGGCGTCGTTCTTGTTTTCTTCGAATCCAGCCACGGCCGCATCGTAAGCCTGCGTCCCGGGCTGGAACCCACGGTTGATCAACTGTTGCTCGAGCGACGCGCGTTGCTGTTGAAACTGCGGATCAAGCCGGCGCGTGGCCTCGCCATAAACCTGGTCCTGGAACTGCTGAAACGAGTTCAGCGTCGGATTGCCGACCTGCACGTCTACCGGATCGATCGGATTCGGCGATGCGTTGCCAGCGCCGGCCGTGCCAGCGGTTCCGCTTGGCGCCGTGTTCGTCATCGGCGTCGAAACCTGCGGCTGACCGGCACCGGCAGTGGGTGCGCCAGTAGGATTCGCGGCGAGCGACTGGCTGCGGCCGCTCGCAAGATTCGCGCGCTGACCCGCCGACAAACGCGGTGCGCCGGTCGTGTTCTGGAACTGCGGCCCAAGGCCGACGTTATTCGTGCGCGGCATGTCGTCGGCCCTCAGTCAAACGAACCGGTGCCATCCGCGCCGCCGCCCACCTTAGGCATGGGCAACGGTTTCGCCAGCGTCGACGGCTTGGCATTTCCGCGGCCGCCGCTGCCGGCGACCTGTGCGCCGACGCCGCCGCCTTGGCCGTACCGGTTGCCGACCCGGTTCATGATGCCGCCGAGGATCTGTTCCATGCCTGCCGGTGCCTGATAACCGGGCGTCGACTGGCCGGCGCGCTGAATCAGACTCTGCGCCAGCGCGGTCATTTCCGGGCTGTAGGACGTTTCCAGCGTCGTTGAACCATTCGGTCCGGTCTGGTACGTCTGCGATCCGAATGGGGTCTTGATCCCGACGCGGTTTGCCTGCGTCTGCGCACGGATGATTTCCGTAGGGTTTGGCGCCGCGGGTGCCTTGGGTTTCTTCATCGCTCGACCTCGGTCGTTCGGTTCTGGTCGCCGGGTAGCCATCGGCATTCGCGCCGCAGCATTCCGAATATCAGCACGTTCGCGCCTTCGAATGCTTCGCGCAACGTGCCCTCATGCGTGAATCCGATCCGGGCAGACAGGGCGAGCATGGCCGTGTTGTCTGCGCGTATCCTGATCGTGAGCCTATCACATCCAAGCTGGTGGAATACATACCGCGCGCAGGATCGCAGCAACGCCCGGGTCAGTCCGCCCGGCGTCGCCCACAACATCCCCTCGATGTCGCCGTCGCGCCATCCGGAGAACCCGAACACGGCGGCAGGCGTCCCGTTGTCGGTCAGCGCCGCGAAACACATCGTCTCGGGATCAACCTCACCGCCGAGCGCCGCCGACAGCAACGGTATCCACTCACGGCCGGCGACGATCACTGACGGCGAATCCCAGCGGGCGCGACGACAGCCACGTCGACGACATCGGGCGTCATCACGCGATCCATGATCTCCATCGTGCGCGCGTTGTCCAGCTCGTTCTGCGCCTGCGCGCGCTGCGCCTCGGTCATCACGCGCTGTTGATCGTTGCCGACCTTGGTCGCGTCGGCCTGCGCCTTGGCCATGTCTGCTTGCATCTTGGCCTGGTCGGTCGATTGCAGCTGTTTCTGCAGCTCGGCGTTCTGCGCCTGCGCCTGCTCAAGCTGCTGCTGCAATTCCTGCGTCTGCTGCTGCATCTGAGACAGCTGCTGCATCGAATTCGGCAACGTCTCAATCACGTCCTCAAATGTACGGCCGGCGCGCGGGAATGCGGCCAGCGCGAACTTGAGAACCGCCATACCCAAGTCAGCCGGCATCTGACCTCCCTGCATCGCCGGGATGAAGTTCTGAATGAATGGCGTGAACTGTTGCAAGAATTCGAGACGGTCGGACTTTTCCTGCGCTTCGTCCTGCGCAATCGTGCTGTCGGTCTCGACATCGATGGCGTAGCAGCGCGACAGGTCGCTACGTATCGTTTCCTGCTGTTCCGGCGTGAGTTCGATACCTGACTGTTGCGCGATCTGCACCGGGTCGAAATGCTCCGCGATGATTTCAGCCATGATCCGGAACGTATCGCGGTAGTGCGACTGTACCGCCTGCTGTTTCCGACTCAGGCGCACGTTCGCCCACTGGCCTTTCAACGCCTGTGCGGATGCCGTCTCGCTGGCCTGCGATGCGCCGCGCACGATGTCGGCAATACCGGTGATTTCGTAGAGTTCGGCCTTGGCGCGCTCGCGCTCCTGAGTCAGTGCCGCGACCGTTGCGACGCGGTCATCGTTCGAATCCCACAGCACGGGCGACGCCATGCCGGAGTCCTTCAACTTCATCGCCAGTGCGTTGACCGGCACGAACGCATTGTCGTCAACCTGCACGAGCTTCGACAGTTCATCGACCATCGTCGGGTCGTAATACCCGCGCACCTTGATCTGTTCCACAATCGACTTGATGCGCCCGATCAATCGGTTGATCTCATCGCACAAATTTCGAATCCGCGAATACTCCGGCTGCGGAATCAGCTCGCCAGAGACCACATCCATGATCATCGGGCGCGCGCACGGGAAGAAACCCTCAAGCCCGAGCGCGTCGTCATCGATGCGGAACAGCTCAGGGAAATCAGGCGCAAGCCACACGATTTGCCGGCGTTTCTTGTTCCACACCTTGATGATGCGGAACTGCTGTGTATACACCTGCGCGCGCAACTTCTGCTGTGTGCTGTCAGACGACAACGACCCGCTCGTTTTCGATCCGGCCACGTCGACGCCGAACTCTTCCTTGATCTTGCTGCCCGACATGAAAATGTCGACAGCGATCCACGTCACGTCCTCCCAGTCCTTGACCGGCTCCCAGTGGAAATTGACGTAGGGCACATACTCCGGCATCACCGACTGTGAGACGATGATTTTCTCCATCACCTCGACCATGACGGGCTCGCCGTCTTCGCCGGGTTCTTCGGCCTCTTCCATCAGCGGCGAGCCATCGATGGGCGAAATCGCCGGGCGCTCTGTCGTCTTCGTGTCCAGGTACAGCAGGTCAACACCGAGCCCGGCCACGAGGAATTCCGTGACCGCGCGCGTCCAGTGGTCCGAGTAAGGCCCCATGTCCAGCTGATATTCGATGCAGCGCTCAATCGCCATCGCGATCTGGCTGTCTGAATTCCCCATCGTCTGCGGAACAGGTTGCGCGCCGCCTTGCTCCGGCCCGGGCTGCGGATTCTGTGCCGGCGGCTTGGCGTATCGGCGGCGGACCTCGGGTTTCGGCAGCCGGTTGAAAATCGCCGCTGACGTGATCTGCGTGTTGGCCCAGAAAATCGGATACAGGACAGGCTGGTTCGTGTCCTCGCGATTCTTGGACTCATACTCGCGCATGGCTTCGGCAGCCTTGTCGCGGAACGGCTTGTGCGCCTGTTCTTCCCGGCGAATTCGCTGTAGCCACCGCTCGCGCTCGCGATTCTCGACGGGCGCGCCAACGCCGGCCGCTTGCTTCAACGTGTTGCCCGTCATGCCCGCCATCGTGTCACCCTCGGTCGAATACGCGAATCTTACCACCGCCGGCCGCGCCAGCCGCGTCGGACCTCACCACGACGCCGCGCGCGGTTTCTTCGTGAAAACGTCAGCCACCCGCAACGGCGCATCGAAATTCGGCGGCGCGTCGGACTTCGGCTTGGCACTCGCCCACGTCGAAGCGATGTACCTACCGAACAACGAACAGGTGTCGACGGCGTCATCGTGCTGGCCGCCCGGGAACCGGAGTAGCTGATCGATCACGCGCTCCGCCCACTCGGTCCGCGGCCAGTAGACACGCCCATTCGCGCACATCGCTTCGAACGACCGCGCGTTCGCCTCTTTCGTCGACGACGCCGGCAGCCATTCGCAGGCAGTCCAGGCGAATTCGTCCGATGCCTCGGACATGGCGCGCGTCAGGTACGGTTCCACCGCGCGCCGGATTGGTCCACCCTCACCGATGAACCGTAGCGGCTTCCACCGCTTGAACATCGTTACCATCTGGCGCACCCAAACGTCTGACCCGGTCTGCCCGGACCACCACGCCAGCGCGTACACGTCGCCCTTGTGATCAACGCCCCACACGGCGAGTTCCGTGAAGTCTCCGCCGCCCGGTGTCACTGCGAAGTCGCCAGACATGTATACGTTGAGCGATGTTGGAACGTCGGTGTAATACTGCATCCACTCACGCTTGAACTGCAGGCCTTCCTCCGCGGTCGGCGTCTGCTGGTACAACGCCAGCCAGTCCCGAGGACCGAGCGCGCGACGGATCGCCTCAAGTTCGTCAATATCGAACCACTCAGGCCACAGCGGCAGGCCGCCATCGATGGCCGGCAGGCTGATGACCTCCCATTGCTCGCCGCCGTCTTTCGCGTCGTTCAGTAGGCGCCCGCACAGATCGTCCTCGTGCCATCGCGTGTTCACGATGATGATGGACCCGCCAGGCATCAGGCGCGTGCGCAGTGCGGCGCGGTACCAGTCCCAGACGCGCTTCCGCTGCGGCGCAGATTCGGCGTCGGCGCGATTCTTGAACGGATCGTCAATCATCGCGACATGCGCGCCACGCCCGGTGATCGGTCCGTCAACGCCAGCCGAGACGTAGATTCCTCCGCGGTCAGTGCGCCACTTGTTACGTGCGGTCGAGTCGGCGGCGAGCGTGGTATCGAACACACGGCCGAACTCTTCGGACTTGATGATCTCGCGCACGTCGCGACCGAAATCGTCGGCCAGGTCCTGCCCGTAGGTCGTGCAGATCAGTTGCTTATCCGGGTTGCGACCCATGAACCACGACGGGAAACGGCGGCTGGCCAGTTCCGACTTCGTGTGGCGTGGCGGCGCGAAAATCATCAGCCGCTTGCACTCGCCACGCTCTACACGCTCCAACGCCTCGCATATCCGAGCATGGTGCTGACCAGCAACGAACCCAGGCATGGTGTACCGCGTGAACGCCAGCAACGAATCCCGCGCATCGTCGCGCGCGAGCAATTCGGCTGCAGCCTCACTCGGTCCGATTTTCCTCGGCGATGTCTGCGCCTGATGCTGCGATGCGTTCAAGCTCTGCACGGCTCAAATCCCTTGCGCTTCGGGCCACGTCGCGCGTCGTCACGTCGACGACCTGTTTGTCTGCCCACTGGTCCGGCAACCGATTGTTCAGCCAGTAGCGGCAGGCATCCAGATTCGGCGGAACCTCTTGGGTTTCTTCGATGCGCTTCGGGCCGGTCTTGGTCGCGACGACCTTGACGACCTCGCGGTGGTATCCGGTAGCAAGGCGGTAGACGGCATGCACGACATGCTTGCTCGCATCGGCCAGGCCGGCAGTGCACGCTTCGTTGAACTCCGGCGATTCCAGTCGAAACCGTCGAATGTCGCGGGCGCGCAGGTCATCACCCAACGCCTGCGCGACCTCGAAATCACTGGCGCCGAACGTCTTGCACACACGGCGCGCGATCCCGGCGTATTCGGGGCGGTACTCGGGCAGCGGCATGCGATCAGCTCGGGTTGTTATCGATGATCTCGACGCCGACCAGCGCGGCAGTGGCGGACTTCACAACGCGAAACTGACCGCGCTGCGCAATCGTCACGGACGTTTCTCCGGCAGCGATGGTGCAGGCGCCGACGATGGCATCCACCAGATCGATCCAGTTACCGCCCGCGTCCTGATACTGGACCTTGACGGTCTCGGCGCCAGCGATGACGGCCGCGGCACCGTACAGACGGACGCCCGTGTTGCCTGAGTAGACGTTGAACGCAGACGACGTGGTTGCGCCCGTCGCCGGTTCGAACAGAATCGTTGCAGGGGTCACGGTCGGCATATCAGCGAACTCCGGGCTGGGTGCGTGCGATCAGGCGCAGAATGGCGGACACGGCGTTACTCCGAGCGGTTGCGATGGCGCCAACGATACCACGCCTCGCCGCCGATCAGCAGCACGCCCGGCGCGGCCAGCGTGAACCATGCCAGCGTGGCCGCGGTCATGGGCACACCGCCAGAACGACGGCGTTCGTCACAGAAACAGCAGCGCGTATGTTCGCCATAGTGCGAATCGGGCGCTCGCTGGAACACCACGCCGGCGTGCGCTTGGCTGCGTGGTAGGCGTAGGCGTATGCCGCGCCGTTGTACGCGATGACTGCCAGCGGCGACGGATGCGGCCCGATGATCGGATTGGCCTCTCGCGCGGCATCGCACAGCGACAGAGCTGCGACCGTGGTCACGGTGTCGCCCGCGGTCCACAGCGCGAGACGTTTCAGCTGCGCGCGCTCGCCTTCGTCGATGGTTCCGGCACGGAACGCCTTGACCTGGTCGCTCGTCGCGTCGTCGCGGCAATACACCTGACAGCAGTATGCGATGCAGCCGTCGCGCTCGAGATCGCCGTGCGCCACGGTGTCCTTCCGGTTCGCCGACGCGCAGGCGGTCAACGCGAGCACGGCCAGAATCAGGGCGATTGTACGCACGGCGTCGGCTCCAGTTCGACTTCCGGCAGCTGCTCGGCCGCCTCGATGCGAGACAGCAGACGCGCGGCATCAGGCGCAGAGCGCAGCCCGGTCGCACGGACGCCAGCATCAATCAGCCCAGCAAGCGCCTGCAGTTCGGATTCGGTCAGAGTGATTCGGTGGATCATGGCTCAATCGCCACTTGCTGAGCGGCGCCCGTGTTGAACAGCGCCATCAGTTGCGTTTTTCCTGCGCCGTTGTCCTGAGCGTACAGGCGAACAGCGTTTGCTCCCGGTGCGCTAGGTGCGGTTTGCTCAAGGAACTCAAGCGCGCCGCCGGCAGTCGGAGAATTACCTCGGATACCGACGACACCAGCAGCAGAACGATTCAGAGACGTATCAAGCGTCCCGATAGTTGGCGCGCCGCTACCCCACGACAGGCAAGATGCGCCACTGAGACTTATTGCTGTGTTGTAGTCTCCCCACAAAGCGACCTGTGGGCCGTACACGCCCTGCGCGAAGTAAATCTGCCCGTTGACGCCGACACGGAAACGATTCGACCCGCCCACTTGCAACAGCATCAGATTCGAGGCCGCATTGCTCGCCGTATTCGTGACGTTGAGCTTAATCGCACTCGGCGTGCCGCTGGTGTTCCAGGTTGTCGCAAGGTCAAGCAGCGACGTGGCCGCGCTTCCGGTCAGCGACTGTCCAGACAGGCTCGCGTAGATCGTGCTGAGCAGCCCGTCCTTCTTCACGCTGGCCTTGCTCGTTCCGCCAACCTGCAGATCCAGCAACAACGACGCGGCGTTGCTCGCCGTGTCGGTCACATTCATCTTGATCGCGGTGAACGTGGTCGCGCCGTTGTTCCACGTGTCCGCCATGTCGTAGATATTGGCCATTACGCGCTCCGTTGTTCGATGTAGGCGCCGGCTCGATCTAGGATCGGATCGTCGGCGCGGTCTTTGATCGCATTCGCCGGCACGGCATCACCAGCGGCAGAGCCAGCGGCGCTGCCAATCGCGCTGCCAATCGCACTACCAATCGCCGAACCTACGCTCACGCCTCGCCCTCAAAAATCGGCCGCCGGGACGACACGAATCCGGCGGCCTCGGAAGATGCGCCCTGTAGCGCAGCGGCTGGAGTGTGAGCCGCAGGCGGAGTGTGCGCTTGGTGGGTGCCCGCGTCAAGATCCGCCAGTGCGGCGATGATCCAGTCGTCGACGATGGGCGCTGGTGGAGTCTCGGTAGTCGTTTGGGTCGGTCATTTCCATACTCCTGCGTATGTTACCAGTTACCACGTGTTACCAGTTTCCACCCCGTTTTCTAAACCCCGCCTCCCGCACGTACGCGCGCGCGTATACGAGGGCTGCCCTGATGGCTCTATATACTTAAGACTATTAACTAGTGGTAACAGTGGTAACAGTGGTTACAATGTTGATTTATAAGGGAAGTTCGTTACCGCCGTTACCACCTTTCGGATGGCGCCACACCTTGAGCACCTTGTCCCCCCGGCGGGCAGTGACGCGGTTCCAGTTCAGCGCCTTGAGAACGGCCGATGCCCGCATCTGTGTCGCCTTGTCCCAGGCGTCGGCGTCGATCTTGAGGCAGTCGCCCAAAACATCGCCGATCGTGACCTCGTACCTACCGATCAACCACTGCTCGAATAGCGATTCCCATTCGTCAGAAACTCGGCGTTGCTCCTGCTCGCGACGAGCGTCGTCGACAGGCACATCCCACCATGGCGCGCTGGCGTCGTACAGCACGACCGCCTCGGCGAACAGTTGCCCGCGCCACTTGGTCAGCCACTCGGTATCGACATCGCCGCAGCGCACGGGCCAGAACCTGCGGGCGCCGGTCGCGTCGCGCAGGTATTCGTCTTCGTTCGTGGTGCCGGCGAACACACACATGCGCGGGTGATCCTCGGCGCGGCGGCCGTATGGCGCCCGGTAGCGGTCGACCTTGCACGTGATGACACGCTTGACGGCGGCGACCTCGGCGCGGCTGAACGTGTCCATTTCGGCAATCTCGACCAGGAGTTTTCCCTGCAGCGTCTGGAAAAAGTCCTTGGACATGACAGACTCGGCAGCTTCGGCGAACCAGCGTTTGCCTACCAGCGCCTCCAGCCCTGACGACTTGCGAGCGCCCTGTGCGCCCTCAAACACCGGCATCGTGTCGACCTTGCAGCCAGGATTCAGAGCTCGGGCGACCATCGACACCAGCCAGCACCGGCCCACAGCCTCAGTGTAGGCGTTCTGCTCGGCACCGAAGCCGATCGCGATGAACTGGTGAAGCCTGCGCACGCCGTCCCACCGCTGGGCGCGTAGCCACTCGGTGCACTCGTTGCGGCGGTTCTGCATAGCTGCGGCCGTCACGGCGTCGCGGGCAGTGCCGACGGCCATCTTGCCGATGCTGATGGTGCGCTGCATCCACAGCGCGAGGCGCACGTCGTCGGAGTCCGACCACTCGCGCGGCTCGTTGGGCGAATCCCACGTCGTCAGCACGCGCCCGAGGAATTCGTCGAACCAGAACGCGCCAAGCATCGCCGGGTGGCGTTCAAGGATCCGCGTCGCGTTGTCCAGGTTCGGATGCGGCACGCCGCGGTCGGACAGTTCGAGCCCGAGGTCTGACCAGCGGATCATGGTGCTGTAGGCCTTGGAGGCGGGCGGGGCCGTGGTTTCGTCGACGGGCTCGGCCTCATGGGTAGGGATCGCCCGCCGCCGGCTGGTCAGGCGTGGCGGCGGGCTGCGTTACAGGCGCGGCTCCGGTCTCCCGGTGAACATTCTCGATCACCTCCTCTTGCTGCGACGGCTCAGGCCCGGCCGCCTCGGGGTTGTCCAGCATCGCCCGCACGTCAGCGTGCGGGTTGTTCGTGATGAAATCGTGCCAGTCCGTTGAGTCCGCGCCGACATCGAATATCGGCACGAACAGCCTCGCCCCGCTGGCAACGCCGAATTCAACCCCGGGGTTCTTCCCGGTGCGTCGCTCAGTCTCGTGGTCGTTGTCGACGGCTGCAACGATTTCCCGGCCGGGGAACTTGGCACGCATGGCCGCCACGACCGCAGGCAGGTTGCCAGCCGACATGGCGCAGGCGACTGAATGGCGCGTCGCAGCGCGGAGCGCAGCGCCAGTGGCCCAGCCTTCGCAGACGAGCACACGAGCCTTGTCCGGCCCGATGATCGGGTGGAACGCGCCGGCCATGCGTCCGCCGGGCATGAACAGTTTGTTGCCATCGGCGTCGATCGATTGGTAGCTGGCGAGCCTGTCGAAATCCGAGTAAACCGGGATCAACAGCAGCCCGTCCGCCGTAGCGCGCATACCGGCCGATACGGGCACCGCCTTGCGTACCACGTAGGGATGCAGCGCCGGGTCCGCCTTGGCCGCCTGCAGGGCCTTTGCAGCGCGTTCTGCGGCCTCTGCGTAGGCGATGGCCTGCTCGGTCTCGCGGCGGTGTTTATCGGCCGCCCAGCGCGCTTGCTGCTCGGCTCGCTGCTCTGGCGTGAGGCTCGCGCCGCCGTTGCCGTTCAGTGGCGTGGTGAACGTTCCCGAGAATCCGCGTTTGTGATCCTCGAAAAATCCCGCGGGCCGGTCGTCGTTGAAGATCCGATAGGACAGGTTCTCGGCGCGCCCGCGGTCGCCTTCGATGTGCAGGCGATGCCAGGCGCCGTCGACTTGAATGCGTGATGTGTCGGAAGGCTTGACGCCATGGGCCGCGAGTGCGTCGACGAAGGCGGCGATGATCTGGTCGGTGCTGTGCATGGTGCCTCTTGGGTGGCGTGATAGGTGACGGTAAGGGCGACCCAAGAATCGCCCGGCGCTGGCCGGCGCATGTCCCGTCGTTTTCAGTGTAGCGTGGTGTTGCGTTCAGCGCACGCGACGGGTAAGGTAATGCCTCGCCCCGCCCCCGCGCGCCAGTTCGGCGACTCCCCCTGCGTCGGACATCATGCGATCCCCAACGCGGGAGGCGGGGTCTTATTTTCGTGGCGTCAGCCCCGCCCTATTCTCTTCGTTCCAGCATTCGAGTTTCGCGACCGCATCATCCGGAACATTTCGCGCGCCGCACCGATAGGCACCGACCGTCTGCGCGGATCGCCCGATGATCTCGCCGACCTGGTGACTGGTCAGGCCGCGGGTGCTCTGGATGGCGTTCAGGCGTTGGAGGTTGCGGGCGCTGTTCATGGCGAACGCTCGTCGTGCTCCACACACCCGAAGTCAGCAAGCGTAAGCAACTTGGCCGAGTAGTCAGAAGCATCTTGCACAAACGCTAGATGCCCCTCTGCCTCTGGTGTGAAAACGCGCCGATAGTCGTCTCCAACGTCGCGCCATTCGGTCGAATCCCAGAATTGCTTGACTCGCTTGCATCGTCCAACTTCGGCGGATATTGCTCGTTACTCAGGTCGCGACCAGTGGATGCAAGTTGTGCAGCGGGGCGTCTGCGGGTCAGTCACGGCGTATCTCCTTGGTTTTGCGCGAACTAAACAAAAACGACGCAACCACTCCAGCCATGCCGAGCGCGACGACTTGGCCTGCTGGATCGCAGGCCAGGAATTCGATGATGTGCATGATAGTAGTCATTCGTTATCCCGTCCGTGCAGTAGTGCTATCGGTTTAGTCCGACTGTGCAGTCGGAGAATGGGTGTTAGTCGGCAATCGGCGTGATCGGGCCTTTCATCCACATCCCCGGCCTCCACGAATAAGACACCCCGCTTAACGTGCTGATTCTCCAGTGCGCGCAAGCCTCCCGGTTGTCGTGAACATTGCCGTAGCTGCCGGCGTAGAAAATCACGTCGGCCACATCCCAATGTTCGTAGAGCCGTTTGGGCGGGTGCATTGGCAGGTGCCCATCCGTGGCAACGAAGTAAACGCCAGGCTGCGTGGGCTTCCTCTGACTGAATCCGTGCTTGCTCCAATTCATCTCGATTCCTTGTGGTTGCCGCCTAACAACGCGTTGCAGCCGACGCCGCTTCGCGTCACGGCTGAACTTGATCGTTAGGCAGCATGTTCATCATCGCGGTCAATCACAGCCTCGAAGCCGCGCTGCATCGCCCGAATGCAAGAGGCGTGCTCCTTCCTCCACTCGTCCCACGCCGCGCTCCGCTCTTCATACGGTGCCGGGTAGCTCAGCGGCGAGGCATCTTTTCCCGGTGCCATGTGCCCGGTCATCACGCGAAACGCGAATGCCTGAATCTCGTAGCTCTCGATCGTTGTCAACTTCACGTGCTGCTCCCTAACTATGCGTTCAAGCGGATTGCTCGGACGCACCTCGTTTCAATCAGACGCTTTCGCGTCGCAACCGCTTAACGCGGCGTTAGATGGAATCATCCGAAGCACTCGCCGTCGTCGGCCTGACAGAGCGCTCCCTCGGTTTCGAGCGCCAATGCGCCCTGGTTCTCCATGAACTCGCGCAATTCGCGACGTGAGTATCGGGATGAAAACGTTCCGCCTGTGCCGCTTGTGAGAGAGCGCGCCAGTGTTTCCATACGCTCCCACCACGCATGCCGCTCTGGGTACGTCGTTGCAAGGTGCGCTTGGATCGCCTCGGCTTTCAGAAAGCAGCCATCGCAGTTGCCGAGCGGCGTCTTGCCGTTGAGGTTCGGCAATTGCAGGTCGAACGGTTGCGCCTGCCAGAAGCGCATCACGTCCAGCTTGCCGACGCCAGCCGTTGCCATCGGGTGCCACACCGTCCAACGTTCCGGCGGTGGCGGCTTGTTCAACCTGGCCGGCTCGTCGGCGCGCAGGCCGCGGCAGTTCACCCAATGTTCCCAGCCCAGCGACATCAGATACTTCTTTGCGGTGCGAATCTTCAGTTCGACACTGCAGAATCTGGCTTGTTGGTTTGGCAAAAACGAGCGCTTTCGAATCAGCGCCTCGAACGGCTCGCCGTCACGCGCTGCGGTTGCGTGATCTACGATCACGAAGCCGGGGCTCGCTGGAATGTATTCGAGCCAGACAATCGGCACGTTCCACCGCTCGCCAACCTCGCGCACGAAGTCGAGCGTTTGAGGCATTTCGCGGCCGGTGTTTTGGAACGTGACGGCAACGCGATCTGGCAGCGGTCCGTTCGCGTCAAGAATCCGGTCCAGCATGTAGCCGCTGCTGCGTCCGCCCGAGAATGCGACCTGCACATTGCCTTCCGGCAGGATGTAAGGGTTTGGTTTCATCGTGTGAATCCTTCTAACTAGCCAATCGAGCGGACGCTCACGCGCCGCTCATTGCCGGTTCCTCTTAGAAGCGCGTGCCTAGCTTCGTCAAGGAAATTGCGCGTTCCTCTGGGACGGCCCGCTTTTCGGCATTCCCCGCGTTTGCCTGGTTGGGGCACGACGCTCAGGGTTTGTTTTCCACGCTTTTCTCCGTAGGTTCGGCCCCGTTCAACGGTCGCGCTGCCGGTACTCAGCGTTACTCGCCCATTGCGCGAATCGCATCAGCGCACTCATCGCGCGTGTCGTGCTTGAACCTGCCGTTGGCGTGGCGCTCCAAGCACTTCTGCGCGCACGTTTCACGCTCAATCTCCGCAGCCCGCATGAGTGCCGGCACAACCCAGTCTGCGATGTAGTGCGGCAATCCCAATCCGAAGAATTCAGACGCAAGGTCGTATGCCTGCTCGCGGGTCATGGCGCACCATCCTTCAGCAACGGGCCCGACCATGAACGCACGGCCCTCACGCGAGCGCGGGAGCACTCGACGCCGCTGTAGCCGTAGCCGACGGCGAAACCGACGAGCCAACGGACGCCGGCAGACCACGCCGCTTTGGTCGCGGTCCAGTACCAGGCGGACTTCACGCGGTGCAGGTCGGTGTTCGCGGTCGGGTCGTGGCGCGTGTAGTCGACGACCGTCAGCAGTTCCTGGATAGTCGGCAGGCGCCAATCGGCATGGCCCAGCAAGCGCAGTTCGGCGACGGCCTTTTCGGCTTCGGCAAGGGACATGGCGCCGGTACCGATATCGTCGGCAGCCCACATCAGGCCGTTTTTTTCGTCCATCACGGCGACGTGTTCGTTCGGAAAAACCTTGCGAATGTGTGTTTCACGATTTGTGCTATTCATGGTGTTTTCCTCATGTCAGTGTCAATAGCGTTGTCTGCGACGACCTTCGTTTCGAACACTTCGCCGCGATAGCAGAACGGTTCGGGGCAATCGAAAAGGTGGCGATACCTGCCCGCGTCTGCCATCGCCTCTTTCACGATGTGCGCAGCGTTCGGACGAAGCCCGTAGGTGTTGCCGTCGATTTCGACGAGCTCGGCGGTGTAAACATCATCGATGACCGGCTCACCCATGAATGTCGGCGCGTCCGGCATCGCTGCGCGACAGGCTGCGCGGTATTCATCAAGCAATGCGTGGCCTTCGTCCCATGACCCGAGGCGATTCAGCAACGCGCATTCCAGCATCGTCGCCAAGCGGTGTGCATAGTCACAATCTACTGTGTGCAGGCTCACGTCATTCCCCCCTTGTTGAAGATCGCGCGGAGTGCGGCGCGCATTGATCCTGGGTCAGCAATCCGATAGGAGTGCGCCCACATTGCTTCACATCCCTGCTCAATCGCCTCATCACTGATCGCATCCACGTCCACGGCCTGCGCGGGAGGGGCTGTGTAGAGCGGAATCGTATATTTCTCGTATTCAAGCCCTGTAATCCTGACTTGAAGTGTTCCGCCGTAAGGATTCATCCACGCCACCGGCTCCCCGCGCGCCGATTCGAGTTTGGCCACGCGGGCGCGAAGGCGGTCAGCCTCGCTCGACTCGTCGAGCATTTCGTCGTAACCCAATCGCAAGTCCTTCACGCAATCGGTCGTCGTGCTGATCAGATCATCGGTGCTGATTCCGGCCGCGTCAGTCTTTCCATCGGTATCCCCGCCGGCGTCGGTGAAGCACTGCCAGAGTGCGGCGCGCAGGCGGTCGATTTCGTCCGAGTCCTTGTCGACTTGTTGCTGTGCTGCCCGAAATTGATCGGCGTGCATTGAGTGCGCATGACGATCCATTGCAGAACGAGAATTTTCGGCGGAGTCTTGAAACTCGGATGCCCAGTGCGAGAGCAATCCAGATACGTCCACATTCAAACCGCCGTCCTTCGGATGCGCGCTCATGGCGTCACCTCCGCAATGCGCTTGAGATAAACCGGATGCGACTCAACGCACGCAATGAGATGGTGATACTCGGCCGCAACGTCGTCGCATTCGCCGCCCGGGCAATGCGAATAAGCGATGCGTTCCAGGAATCGTTCCGACGTGATGCCGTGCTGACACCCGGCCCACCAGCGCAGCCCGTGTATTTTTGAGTGGACCGCCGTGACGAACCGGCGATTGCCGCCGTGAGGACCTGACGTAAGCCACCAGTCGCCGTCGCCGATGCTGGCGCCGTCGCCGATGCTGGCGCCGTCGCCGATGCTGGCGCCGTCGCCGATGCTGGCGCCGTAGCCGATGCTGGCGCCGTCGCCGATGCTGGCGCGTGAGCCGATGCTGGCGCGTGAGCCGATGCTGGCGCCGTAGCCGATGCTGGCGCCGTCGCCGATGCTGACGCGGTTGCCGATGCTGGCGCCGCCGCCGATGCTGGCGCGTGAGCCGATGCTGGCGCCGTAGCCGATGCTGGCGCCGTAGCCGATGCGCGCATCCGGCCAGATCGTTGCATCGCTAGGCACTACGAGCGATCGATCCAGCTTCGCGCTCGTGGCAACGATGCCGCCTGTCGATCCATCGGGATTCGTCCAGCGCCGCGCTTCGGCTGATTTCCAGCCGCCGAATAGGTGAGTGAATGTGTCGGTCATGGCGTTGCTCCC
>JADJRB010000007.1 GCA_016712445.1 Acidobacteriota bacterium
TTTGCGAGCGGCGATCAGATCCTGTTCCGCGGCGCGGCCACGCCGACCGGCTGGACTATCGCGGCGCAGAACAACAAGGCGCTGCGCATCGTCAGCGGCACGCCGAGCAGCGGCGGCACCAATGCCTTTACGACCGCGCTGAATTCGGCCAGGACGACGAGCAGCGAGGGGGCGCATACTCACGGCGTCGGGACGCTGGCCGGTAGTTTCACGACGGGCGCGACGGGCGGCGCGGGCGGCGGCGTGTGGGTGCTGGGCGGTAGTTCGCAGGCGGTTACGATCAGCGGCACGACCGCCGCCGGATCTTCGCACTCTCATACGCTCAACCTTGACGTGCAGTATTACGACATGAACGTCATTCAGAAAACCTAGGGGGCGGCGTGAAAAAGTGTCCGCTGATGGGCGACTGCATCGAGCATGCATGCGCTTGGTATTCGCACGTGATCGGCCAGCATCCGCAGACCGGCGAGGCCATTGATACGGAGGCGTGCGCCGTGGCGCTGCTGCCGATGCTGCTGATCGAGAATGCGCGCGCCAGCAGGCAGGCGGTCACGGAACTGTCTCAGGGCAACGAGCTGAACAAGCAGGCCCTGCGCTCAGCCGCCCTGGGCGGCGCCACGCGGGAGCTGCAGACTATGATCGGGGTCGATCGTGAGCACTAAGGCGCTGGAGGCGTACCTGGCACTAGCGGCGGAGATCACCGCCATGAAAGCGCTGCGGGAGCGCTACGCGGCGGCGGCGAGCAAAGATTCGGCCGTGGTCGTGAACCTGAATCTCGTCATCGATGCCACGGCCATACCGGCTAACGAAATGGCATTCAGCAACCGCGCCATTTCAGCGCGAGTGCGCGCCACGTTGCCGGCGCTGTTCACAGCGGCGATCGCCGAGCAGGAGAACATCCTGGCCGGCCTTAAGGACGCCGCGAAGGCGGAGTACGACAAGCTTTTCGCCTGACGCCACCCGCTCCGGCGATACTGGACATGCGATCAGGCTCCGCCTTTCAGGACGTTTCTGGCATTAGTCATGTGCTGGCTGCATACGCTCGTGCATGCACTCTATAGTCGGCATTACTCAGCCCCCTTCAGCGCGGCGCGCTTCCAGCAATTGCACGGGCTGGGCGTGAGTACCCCCGCCACGTATTGCGGACCGTCTGAAAATCGAACTTCGCAAGATCGTGTGTGCGGCGCCTTCTTGATCGCCTCCCGCAGCGCCTCGACGGTGGCGCGGAGAGTCGCCATCTCTTCTTCGTATTCGCACAGCTCGCACTTGCGCGCCAGCCGACCATGTTGGCATTCGATGGCCATCACTCCCCCTTCAGCGCGGCGCGCAACACGTCTCGTGGATCGATGGGGCGATCCATGCTGAGCAGTTTGATAGATTCAGAAACCGCCTCGCGCAGCTTCGTCAGTTCGTTTTCACGCTCGGCGATGCGGGCTTGCAGGCGTTCGATCTTGTGATGCGCCCACCATTCGCGCTCGTTTTTCGGCACGGCTGAATCGCATATCTGCCGTTCTAATTCGTGATCCGGCGTGGCTTGTGCTCCGTTGTTCATCTCTCCCCCTCCAGCGCGGCGCGTGCCAATTCGTTTACCGCCAGATCGGCCATGTCCCCATTCGGCCGCGTGCGCTCCTCGATTTCCTGCAAAATCTTCCACAGCGCGGCGATGGTGGCGCCATCGTTCTCGCGCACGACGGCGAGGACGGCGGCCATTGCCTCGCGCACGCTGCACGGCATCGGCGTGGCGTGCAGCGTGTAGGCGCACCACATTTCGCGGAGTAGCGATTCGTCGTCGGTGGTCACGACTGCGGCTCCTTTGGTGTCGATGAGCGGGAACGCGAGATCGTGTGGTCGGGTGCTCATCTCATTCCCTCCACTTGCAGCGATGCCACCGCGGCCCCGGATGCCGCCAGATCGGCAGCATCGTGATCCGCCCCGTGTCTTCGTGCTGACAGAACTGCCACAGCCACGAGGTGAGCGGACAGTTTTGCAGGCGTCGGAGTAGCGTCATCTCATCACCTCAAGGCGGGCGACTGGCGCGGGCCGGTACGATTCCGGCACGACCGCGATCCCGCAATCCTCGCCGCGCCAGCTACCAATTGATTGCTCCATCGTTACGATTTCTCTTCCGATCGCTTCGGCCTGGATGGGGCTGAAGGAATTCCCAAGGCACTTGATGCGCTCTCGTCGTCGAGCGCGGTCCAATCGGGAGGGAAGCCCATATAGGCGTCGCACCACCGGGGGTTCAGATCGCCCCCAATCTGTTCGCTCAGCGGGCGAGAATTCCGCACATGTGTTGCTGCGCTCGCCTTGCCACTGCGCCAATCGCGAGCTGTCAGCGTGGCCATCAGGCCGCACAAGCTGAGCCGCGGCCTCGTCTTGTCGCCGCGGTCGTAGGTGTAGGTCCGGGCGTTCGCGTCGGTCGCTGTTATCGTAGGCAACAAAGCAGACCCGCATGCGCTCATGCGGCGCGCCGAAGGCGTACAGACCCACCACGAGCGGCCAGACGGTGTAGCCCGCCGCTTCCAGGTCGCTAATGACCTCATCGGCAGCGGTAGCGCGGATGCCAGCAACGTTCTCAGCGAGCACCCAACGGGGTCGTAGTTCTCGCACCAGGCGTGCGAATTCGGGCCACAGGTGACGTTCGTCTTTCGCGCCTTTCCTTTTGCCGGCGACGCTGTGCGGTTGGCACGGGAAGCCGCCGCAGAGCACGTCGACGGACTCCACGGCGTCCCCGCGAATAGATCGGATGTCTCCGAGATTCGGGACGCTGGGCCAGTGCTTTCGCAGCACGGCAGCGGCGTAGGGATCGATCTCGGACTGCCACACGACGGACATGCCGGCGCGTTCGAGCCCGAGATCGAAGCCGCCCACTCCGGAGAACAATGATCCAACACGCACGCTACTCCTCGCCGCTGCCGCGCCAGTCGCCCATAGTCGTTATTTCGCCGCAATGCACTTGCGCAGCGTGGCCAGCTCGACACGGACGGCCTGCAGGTTTTCGCGCAGCGTCCGATTGTCGTGCTTCAGCTTCGCATTCTCCGCGCGCAACTCGACGCAGCGGCGGACGGCGGCGTCGGCCCGATCGCGCTCCGCCTTCGCGGAGCCGATGACGCCGGCATTCTTGGCGAACAGGAAATCAGCGGTACCCATGTCACGCCTCCCCCGCATCTTCGAATCGGGTTGCTTGCTTCATGGTCGTGCCTCCTTAAAACGGGATGTCATCATCGAAATCTGGGCCAGTGTTGCGCGGATCTCCGGGATCGCCTTCCGGCACCGCATGCCCGGCAGCCGCTGGCCGTAGCGCAGCGCGCGCGGCATCCACCGGCGCGCCCTCGAACACGCGCGCCGCTGCGCGGGCAGCGTTCGCGGCCGCGCGCGCCAGCTCGGGCAGTAGTTCCCATTGCGGCGTTCCGCCGTGAGCTAGAACGGACTGCATGATGCTGGTCGCCATGATCCACATGTCCTTCGCGCCCGGCTTCGTCTCCGCAGGCGCAGCAGGCGGCGGCGCTGCAGGCCGCGGCGCACTGCCCGGCGCTGGCCGCGCCACCGGCGCGGCTTGGCGCTGCTGCCCGCCTCCCGTGCGATAGCGGCCGTCGATGGCCACGGCATAGACCTTGCCCGTTTTCGGACTGGTCTTGAACTCAACCTCGTGCTCGCCCGGCTGAACGGCACTGGCGTCAGGCGTCAGATAGGCGTCGTACCATTCGCCGTCGATTTCGAGGCGCCAGCGGTCGCCGTCGCCGTACTTGCTCGGCGCGATTCGGTTGATATGGACGTAGGACATGAGACCTCCAGTTGCGTTGTGGTGTATGCGGGAAGCGCTCCCGCAGGCGGCGGCAGTGCTCGGCCGCGTCATCGAGTAGGGCGCGGATCGGATCGCTCACAGTCCCGCCAGCATCGCCTTGGGCGTCACGTCCCAAAGCGTTCGCCGCTCCGTGCGTCCAGCGCGCTCGACCAGCCCGCGCGCTTCCAGCGGCGCCATGCGGGGCGACACGCTGACCAGCGGCACGCCGATATAGGCGGCGATGTCGTGCGAGCTGGACGGCCCGCGCAGGACGAGGGCGGCCAGAACCTTCAGCTCTAGATCTTGAACCGGCACGCTGGCCGCGGCTTCGTGCGACGTGGCCGGGTCGGTCTTGCGCGCGAGGGCCGCAGGCGCCGCGGGCTTCACGGAAGCGCCGGGCCTCATGGCAGCACCTCCCAAGGCGACAGATGGCCGTGGAACGTCTCCGCGCGTTCCTCGTCGCGGCTCGGGTAGACGTCGAGGCGGATGCGCTGCTGCTCATCGGCGACCAGCGGTAATTCCTCGCGCTCGTACAGATAGCAATCGAAGTGCTGGCGGATGCGCTGCGCCGCCTCGCGATTGCGCCCGGCCAGTTTCGGCATGGGGGACCACGTGCCACCGCGCAGCATGGACACGGTCCAATGATCGTCGCCGTCGGAGTCGATAAAGCGTTCGATGCGGTATTGCTGGCCGTCGTGGTGATGCAGCGCCCAGCGCGTGCGACCGTCGCGGTCAGATGATGGGGATACGAAGTGCATGCGTCCTCCCGTGTCTGTCGGGCCGGTGGTGTCGGCCTCGTGTTGACAGCGTAGCACCGACGGCGGCATTGTCAAGGAAGGTCAGACGTCACCTCCACGAGCTGGCTTAGGCTGTGGTGGCCGGTGAGACGCCCGCGCAATGCGGGCGTTTTGCTGTCTGACCTTGACGACAGGCGGAATCGTGGCCTACTGTCTGTCGGGCGCCTGGGCGAACCTGGATGGGCGCGGGACAAATGGGCATCCGGGACTTGGTCCGACCGGCGACGGCGACGGGCAAAGGGCGCCCCTATCCCTTGCATGGGGGGTAGGGGGGGCTTTTCCTCCCGCCTCGGGCTCCGGGCAACCAGTAGCGAGTGGGGAAACCTATCTCAAACAAAATAGGGAAAGCCGGTAGCCGGTTATCCACGGAGTTATCCACAGGTGAGCGCGTGAAACTGATTCTGCCTTGGCCGCCCTCCGCGAACACCTACTGGCGCCACATCGCCATGCACGGCAGGCCGAGGACGTTGCTGTCGAAGGCAGGCCGGGAATATCGCTCACGCGTGCAGGAGCGAGTCCTACAGCAAGCGCCCGGGCACCCCATGATCATGGGGCCGGTGCACGTTTCGATTGACGCGTGGCTGCCGGACCAGCGCCGGCGGGACGCTGACAATCTCCTGAAGGCCACGCTCGACGCGCTGCAGTCAGCCGGCATCTACGGAGACGACAGTCAGATTTCCCGCCTGCTGGTATCGAAAGCCTACGACGCGGCCCGCGCCGGCGAGCTGCACGTAAGCATTGCGGAAGCGCCGAAGGCGGTCGATTACCGTCAGGCGCTGGGGGACGACCCCGCATGATGTCGATGTCATCGGACGGCGTGAAAGAGGCGGTCACCTGGCTGCCATTTGTGGGCCTGACGCAGCGCGCGCGGAGTGACGGGACGATGTTGAGCCATCCATTGACGGTACGTCTCGCGGAGGCGGCGATTATTGGGGCCATCGTCCTGTATGGGACGGTGCAGCAAGTGGAGCAGCGGATGCGCCACCTCGAAACGAAAATCAGCGAGCTGCAGGAGGACACGAAGGAGATTCGGCAGCAGCTACGGCTTGCCGAGCAGGAGCTGTGGCGGCGCAACGGCCTGGACAGAATGCACCTAGCGAGGATGCCCTGATGTATGACAAAGCCTGGATTACGAACGTCTCCGCCGTGCTGACGATGCTGGCCAGCGTGGCCGGTGCCGCGAGCGGCCAGATTGGCTACGAGGAAGCCACCGCCGGTTTCCTGGGCGGTGGCGCCATTCTCGGCCTGGGCCGCAAGCTCGAAGCCATCCGCCTGGCGGCGGTCATCGCCGGCCAGGTGGCCGCGGCGAACAAGCCGAAAGAGTAACGCCGTGGACTGGCGGCGCCTGACCCGTAACCGCTGGTCGGCGCCCGGCTTCGAGATTCACGCGGCTGTCGTGCGAGGGAAGGCGCATTACCGCAGCGTGCAGATGGGCGAGCGGCGGACGTATCTCGGCATCGCGGATGCGTGGCATACGTCGGCCGCGAAGGCGCGGGAATGGTGCGACGCGAAACAACGGGATGCGGGGATAAACAATGGCCGGCCGGCGTAAGGGCAGCGTTGGGGGCAAGCATATTGTGCCGCTCATCCGCGGCAGCTTCCTGCAGGCGATCGAGCAGCTCAAGGCGGCGGGTACTATCTCGGGCATGGCGGACATCTGGCAGGAGATCATCGCCGACGACCCCGCGCGCGCCCTCGAGCTGCTGGCTCGGTACGTGCCGCGGGAAATGCTCATCGAGCTCGACGACGCGCGCCCGTTCGCATTCTCCGCCCGCCCGCTGACCGCCGAGGAGTGGCAGCGCGCGCACCGCCCGGCAATCGAACATGAAGCCGAGCCCGCAGGCGCCGCCACGCACTGAGCCACCGGCGGATCAGATCCGCTGGCGCCCGCAGCCCGGGCCGCAGGCCGCGCTTGTCTCCTGTCCCGTCCCTGAAATCCTGTACGGAGGCGCCCGCGGCGGCGGCAAGACCGATGGCGTGCTCGGCCGTATCGGGCTGCGCGCCGGCACCTACGGCCAGCACTACAATGCCGTCGTGTTCCGCCGCGAAATGCCGCAGGCCGACGACATGCTCGAGCGCGCACGCGAGCTATTCGGCGGCGTGGCGTCGTTCAAGGAGCAAGACAGCTCGTTTCGCTTCTCCAACGGCGCCCGGCTTCGCTTCCGCCCGCTTCAGCGCGTGGCGGATGCGGAGAAGTACCAGGGCCAGAACCTGACGGAGTGCTACGTCGAGGAAGCGGGCAACTTCCCGGACGACGCGCCCATCATGCGCCTGTTCGGCGCGCTGCGCTCCGTGCATGGCATCCCTACGGCGCTCGTGATGACCGCCAACCCTGGCGGGCCCGGGCAACATTGGCTCGCGGAGCGCTACCGCATCCTCGAACACCCGGACGGCTTTCGCGTGTTCCGGCAGCGGCTACCGGGCGGGCACGTCGCAGAGCGGGTGTTCATCCCGGCGCGGGTGTCGGACAACCGGCTGCTGCTGGCATCAGATCCGACCTACGTCGCGCGCCTGCATCTCGTCGGCTCCCGCGAACTGGTGCGCGCCTGGCTGGACGGCGACTGGTCGGCGGTGGCGGGGGCGTTCTTCGACTGCTGGGAGCCGTGGCGGCACATCGTGCGGCCGTTCGAGCTCCCGGACGACTGGCTGCGCTTCCGCTCGATGGATTGGGGCTCGGCCAAGCCCGCCTCGGTCGGCTGGTGGGCCGTGGCCGGCGACGACACCCGGCACCCGGTCAGCGGGCAGGTGTTGCCGCGGGGCTGCCTCATCCGCTACCGCGAGCTGTACGTCGCGGAGTCGCCCAACGTCGGGCGCAAGTGGACGGCAGAGCGCGTGGCGGGCGAGGTCGCGCGGCTGTCGGGGGGCGAGCGGATTGCCTACACGGTGGCAGACCCCGCCATGTTCGCTCAGGACGGCGGGCCCAGCCTCGCGGAGCGCTTCGGCGCCGCTGGCGTGCATCTCCGTCCGGCTGATAACAAGCGCGTAGCCTCGCGGGGTGCGCTGGGCGGCTGGGACCTGATGCGGCAGCGCATGGTAGGCGACGGCGACGGCCGTCCGATGGTCGTGTGCTTCAGCACGTGCGCGGCCTCAATCAGGACCATTCCCGCGCTGCAGCACGACGACACGCGGCCGGAGGACTTGGATACGGACAGCGAGGACCACGCGGCGGACGAGTGGCGGTATGCGTGCGCCTCGCGGCCCTGGGTGCGGCAGGCTCGGCGTCCGCCTGATCCGTTGCAGGAGATGCTGAAAACCCGCAGCATGCGCGAAATGCTAGGCGATATTGCCGCGCCGGAGCGCGGGAGGGAGCGGATTTAATGGCAAGTGTTACGAATGATGGCGCTGTGTTGGTGACAGCGATTGGATCCGCTGGCGTGCCACCGAACGCCCCGCGTCAATCTGGCATTGCGCGAACAAATGAGGGGGCGATGTATGTTGCCCCGGTCGGGGGAATGACTGGGGTCGAGGCACGACGACCGGTGCTGATGGTCGGCGGCGATCATCCGTATCAGCAATACTGGGGCACGGACGGCACGGACGGGCTTGCCGCGATGTGCCTCGACAGAGGAATTCCGTTCTACATCGCGATCAACACTGATGACGTTAACGCCCCAGGCCAACCCGACATGATGACCTGGGCGCAGTGCGCCGCGCTCCAGTCGCGCGGCGTAGAGTTTGTCAATCACGGCGCGTGGCACTTGGACAAGTGGAATCGCGCAAACACCGGGATCCGCATCGAGTACATCGGTACCAACGCGAGCGCCACGGTCCAGATCACTACCACGCAGGTGGTCGCCACATCTGCTGCCCCAAGCTCTGACTCCGTGACGGTCACGCTGTCGACGGATGACACGCTCGCGAAGGTTAAAACGGCGCTCGAACTTAACGGCAAGTGGCGCGTCACGCTTGACGTCATCCTTACAGGCAGCGAGGCCAGCACGAATCTTTTTGCAATGAACGCAGCGCGCAACATCCTGGCGGATACTGACAACGAGTACTTTTGCGCGGGCGGCGGGATCGAGATTCGGCAAACGACGCGCACCTATCAACACGCGTGGGTTAGACGCACCTCGGGCGGCAGCTTCACGATATTCGCGGATGGCGTTACGAAATACAACCTTTCGCTTGGCACTAACTCGATCGATACGCTGGTCGCCGCCGTTGAAGCGCTGACAGACTTCGACTGCCGCAAGTGCGACAACGGGCGCACGGAAGCGGCATCCAAGCCGTCATATTTGATCGGCGACGAGCTTGCTACGAACCTGCGGACTCTGACCTACCTTGATCTGACCACGAGGCCCGCGGTGCTCGATGCCGGCCTGCCGAACTGGTACATCATAGACCGCCAAATGCAGAAAGCCGTCGAAACGGCCGCAGCGAACGGCATTACGCTGCGGCACTTTGCCCAATCCGGCAGTAATTTCCATTCTTGGCACACCAACCACAAACACGCCGGGCTGTATCGGGGAAATCCGCTGTACAGAGAAACCACGCCGCCAATAATGGCGCGCGCCGACGTAAAAAACTTTGTGACGCACCGGGCGCTAACGAACACGGGAAGCGCGCCGACTTACGAGGGAGCGAACGTTTTGGCGTTGATCCGCGCACTTTGCGGGGACCAGCAGGCTCACACGCAGGAGCCGTGGTTATTTTGTGCGCTGATGCATAAATTGCAGGACAACGGCACGACAGGTTACGTGCTGACGACGACCAATCCCGCGTATTACGATCAGATCGACTCTGATTGGCTTGCCGCGCTGGATTTGATCCGTGAAAAAGTAGCGGCAAATCTGTTGCGGGTGATGACGTGCGATCAAGTCTATTCGCTGGACCGCTCCCCGCGGCCTAACAATCTATTCTTTAATCCCGGCCTCGAAAACGCGGGCGATTCATTCAAGCCGGCGACAGGGGCGCAGGATGGCGGTTTTTGGGTGCCGGGGTGGCTGATAGTTCGAGCGTCCACGATGTCCACGTTAGCGATAAGCGACGGGGTACTGTCGTGCGTGAACAGCTCCAGCACGGCCACGGAACTCATGAGCCAGGAAATCGAACTGGAGCCCGGGAAAACTTACGAATTCACGGCGCAGTTAAACGTGTCTGCATGGACGACGGGCAACGGAATTCAATGGTCGTTCCAGTCTATGCGCGGGCGAGTGCAAGGGCTGACGGTCCCGGGCACGAATTTCAAGATCACAGGCGCGCAGATTAACCAGTCTGGTGAGGTCACAATGCGGGTGACGGTCCCGAAGCCGCCGAACTTCGTCCCGCCGCAGGTCATCAGTGATGTTGCGCAAACGTGGAATTTATCGACAAACCACAGTATTCAGATCAACATTCTTAGCCAGGGGGCGATCGACAACCTGAATTGTTCGACGGGCGCTGCGTCGGCGTCGGCGGTTACTGCGAAGGAGGTCGCGGCCGCGATCAATGCGGCCATCGCGGCAAATGCAACCTACGCGGCCCTTCCGGAGTACCACACTGTTGCCCGCGCAGAAGCGGGGCGCGTGGTGCTGACAGCGCCATACGTGGGGACGGACCAGGGATCGGCGCTGTCAGTCTCGGCGGCGAGCAGCAATAGCGCGACAGCGACGATATTTGGCAACGCGACCTGCGAAGGGCGCGCGCAATTGATGGCGCCTGGCACGGCAGATCGATTTGTCGCGCGGCTGGCGCTTCGGTCGTCTATGCAGGCCTCATTCACGATCACGCGCCCGACGTGCCGCGCGGCCGAATTCGGATGACCGTAGAGCGCGTCCAGGATTTCGGCGCCGGCAAGGCCGGCACGGTCGCCCGCTGGCTGGAGGAAATCCGGCTTTCACAGGTATGGCTGGACGACTGGCACGAAGCGGCGCGCAAGATCATCGAGCGCTATTGCGACGAGACCAGCCCGAGCCGGGGCAGCGGGTTCAACGTGCTGTGGCCGAACACCGAAATTCTGCGCGCCAGCATGTACGCGAACCGCCCGAAGCCGGACGTGCGGCGGCGCGGCAACAAGGCCGACCCGGTGGGCCGCATGGCGGCGCAAGTCATCGAGCGCGGGCTGGAATTCGCATGGGACTCGCAAGACCCGGCCGCCGATGGCCAGGTAGACGCGATGCTGACCGACCATCTGCTGACCGGAGTCGGATGCCTGCGCGTGCGCTACGTGCCGACGTTCGTCCGTCGGCGGGAGCCCGTCATGCGCCAGGAGGGCGACGACGGGGAGGCGCTGTATTTCGGCCCGATGCTGGACGAAATCGACGCGGACAGCGTGCAGCGCGACCCGGACACGGGGGACGAGTGGACCGACGTCGAGGAATTGCACTTCGAGCGCGCCAACGTCGAGCACGTTTACTACAAGGATCTGCTCTGGTCGCCGGCCCGCGCGTGGCGGGACGTCCGCTGGGTAGCGTTCCGGCATGAGTTCACGCACGACGACCTCGTCGAGGCATTCGGCCCGGCCAAGGCGGCGAAATGCGCGCTGACGATTGCAGGGCGCCACGAGGCGCAGCGCGCGGAGCTGCCCAGCATCTTCAAGGCGGCTCTGGTCTGGGAAATCTGGGACAAGGCGACGCGCAAGATCCTGTTCGTGTCGCCCGGCTGCATCGAAACGCCGCTGGCGGAGTTCGACGACGAATACAACCTGCGCGGGTTCTTCCCGACGCCCGGCCTGTTCCGCAGCGTGCAGCGCACCGATTCGACGATGCCGGTGCCTGAATACACGCTCTATCAGGACCAGGCCGCCGAGCTGGATGACCTGACGGCGCGCATTACGGACCTGTCGGAGCAGATCCGCGTGGCCGGGTTCTACGACTCGTCGCTCGAGAATATCCCGGACGTCATGCGGGCGAAGAACAAGCTGATCCCCATCGACAACTGGCAGCAACTGGTGGAGCGCGGCGGCATTGACGGGGCGATTTCGTGGATCCCCATCGAGCAGGCCGTGGCAGCGCTGCAGGTGCTGTACCAGCAGCGGGACGTATGCCTGCAGACCATCTATCAGATCATCGGCCTGTCGGACATCGCTCGCGGCGGCAGCGACCCGCGCGAGACGGCGACGGCGCAGCAGCTCAAGGGCCAGTTCGGCAGCCTGCGGCTACAGCCTCGGCAGAGGGCGCTGCAGGCGTACCTGCGCGACGTCATGCGGCTACAGGCGGAGCTGATCGCGGAGAAATTCGAGCCGACGACGCTGATCCAGATGACCGGCATCATGCTCGATGACCAGGCCATGCTGCTCCTGCGCGCCGACGCCCTGCGCCGCTTCGCCGTGGACATCGAGACGGACAGCACGATCGCAATCGACGACCAGGCCGCGAAACAGCAGGCCATCGAGTTTTTCGGCGCCCTCGCCGGCTTCGCGCAGTCCGCCGCGACGCTCGCGGAGGCGGGCCTTATCACCGGCGACGCAGTGCGCAAGATGATGCTGACCGGCGCCAAGGCGTTCAAGCTCGGCCGGGAGCTCGAGGACGAGCTCGAAAAGCCCGGCCAGCCCGCACCGCAGCAGGGTGAGGCAGACAGCCAGGCCAAGGCAGCCGCCGTGCAGGCGAAGGCGCAGGTGGACATGGCCAACGCCGAAACGAAGCGCATGGAAGTCATGCGCAAGGCGGAAACCGAGCGCGAAAAGCTTGCACTGCAGGCCGCGGAAGTAGCATTGTCCGCGCGCGAGTCAGACCTGCAGCGATTGCTGGCGGTCCTACAGGCAGTGCAGAGCAGCAGGCAGGGGGCGGAAGGTGCGGCGTAGATACGTGCAAGACCCGGCGACCGGCGAGCTGGTGCCCAAGGGCGAATACTGCCGCGCGGCGTCCCGCGGCGTCATGATCGCGCCGGACATTGCGCCCTTCGAGTTTCCCGGCGAGCCCGGGCACTGGATCACCGGCCGCGCGCAGCGGCGCGAACTGATGCGCGCCCGCGGCTTGGAAGAAATCGGCAACGAAAAACCGAATTGGATGCGCGAGAGGGAATATGAGCAGCGACACCGCTGAAGCATTCGACACCGGCCCGGACCTGGGCGGTAACGACCTTCGCGCCGAACTGGAACAGGCCATGCTGGCCGCGCCGGACCCGTCAGGGCCACCGGAAGGCGAGCAGGGCACCACGCAGCCCGAGGACGGCAGCCGCGGACCGGCCACGGCCACCGCAGCGCCCGAGGGCGAGGGCGACGCTCCGCCTGCATCGTGGACGAAGGAAGCGAAACAGGAGTGGAACTACCTATCGGCGGTCGCCAAGGCGGAAGTCTGGCGGCGCGAGAGGGAGATCCAGTCCGGACTGTCCCAAACAGCCGACGCCCGGAAGCTGGGCGACGCGCTTGCCCCCTACATCGATCAGATGAAGGCGGCTGGCGTGCAGCCAGCGGAATACGTGGGGAACCTGCTCAACTGGAACGCCGCTTTGCGGATGCAGCCAGCGCAGGCCATCGCCGCGTTATCGCAACAGTTCATCGGAGACGCGGCCAGCGCTCGGCAGGTGGTCAAGGCCCTTGCGGAGCGTTTCGGCCTGGATGAATGGGACATGGGCAGCGCGGAGCAGCGAGGCGACTCGCAGGCTACGCAGCAGATCGTCAGCCTTGAGCAGCGCCTGCGTCAGCAGGAGTTGGCCGCCGCTCAACGCGAGTGGCAGGACTTCACGGCAGCGAAGGGCGGCGACGGGAAACCGGCGCACCCCTATGCCGACGAGTGCAAGGCGGAGATGGCGGACGCCATCCGGGCCAATCCCGGCCTGTCGTTTGCAGAAGCATACGAGCGGGCGAAGTGGATCAACCCGGCAGTGCGTCAGCGCATCCTCGACGCGGAAGCGCAGCAGCGCGCCGCGACGGCACGGGCGCAGGCCGGGAAGGCCGGCCGCATGAACCTCCCGCGCGGACGGGGTGGGGAAGGCGGGCCCGTGACGCGGGACGATTTGCGGGCGGACCTGCGCGAGCAACTTGCGCGCAACGGGCTGCGTGTTTCGGAGTAATCATCGATGGCATCGCCGAATCTGACAGAAATCATCACGACCACGTTGCGCAACCGAAGCAAGCGCATCGCGGACAACGTGAGCAACAGCAACGCGCTTCTGATGCGCCTCAACGAACGCGGCAAGGTCCGCCCGGCTGACGGTGGTCGAACCATCGTGCAGGAGCTCGACTACGCCGAGAACGCCACGTTCCTGTACTACACGGGCTACGAAGCGTGGAACATCAACCCGAGCGACGTCATCAGCGCCGCGGAGTTCGATTGGAAACAGGCTGTGGTGGTGGTCTCCATCTCCGGCCTCGAGGGCGACGTGCAGAACAGCGGCCCCAGCGCGGTGCTGAACCTGCTCGAAGCCCGTATCCAGAATGCCGAGCGCACGATGAAGAACAAGCTTTCCGAGGGCGTGTATTCGGACGGCACCGGCACGGGCGGGAAGCAGATCACCGGCCTGCAGGCCATCGTCGCGGACGCGAACACGACCGGGCAGACCGGCGTCGGTACCGTGGGCGGCATCAATACCAGCACCTACGGTTTCTGGGCGAACCAGGTGTACGACTGCAGCTCCAGCGGCGGCGCAGCCACGGCGGCGAACATTCAGGGCTACATGCAGAAACTTTGGCTGCAGTGCACCCGCGGCAACGACAAGCCGGATCTGATCGTGTTCGACGACGACTATTTCCAGTTCTACTGGAGCGGCCTGACAGCCAACCAGCGCTTCACCGCGCCGGGCGAGGGCCGCGCGGGCTTCGATACGCTCAAGTTCGCGAGCGCGGACGTGTTCTACGATGGCGATTCCGGGCTGCCGGACAAGCACGGGTATTTCTTGAACACGGATTACCTGTACTGGCGCCCGCATCCGTCGCGCAACATGGTGCCGCTGGAGTCGCGGAACAGCATCAACCAGGATGCCACCGTGGTCCCGCTGGTGTTCGCCGGCAATCTCACCTGCAGCAATCGTTCGCTGCAGGGCGTCATCAAGGAGTAAGCCAATGTACATCACTGGCATCAACCCGGCGGCCGATTGGACGAGCACGCCGGAATTCAAGCTTGGCACGATGGGCGCCGTCATGGGCGCTTATGGCATGACCATGTATCGCTACGTGAAGCTGCGCAACGAAACAGCAACGGTGGCCGTCGTGGCGGGCGATATGCTCGCGTACCTGGCGTCTCCGGCTGCCGGTTCGGGCGCAACGCTCAACGACGAGTTTCATACCGTCGTGTCGGACAACACCGACGCGGCCACCAAGCCCATCGCGGCCGGCATGGCCGGCGCTTCGGTGGCGGGCGTGGCCTCGACGGCGTACTACGGCTGGGTGCAGTGCGGCGGGTTTGCGATCGTGAACCAGACGATTGCGGGCACGCCGGCGGACGGCGACGGGCTCTTCCTGAGCACGACCGACAAGACCCTGACGCTGGCGACGGCGACGGATGACCCCATCTGCGCATATGCAGTGGATGAGTCCGCGAAGATGGTGCGCCTCGCCTGCTGGTAAGGTTTGCCCCTCATCGGGCCTCCCTTCCCCGACCGGGTCGCCGCGCCCGGCCGGGGCTTTCTACAGCGGCACGGAGGAAGCATGAATAACATGGACCCGCTGGACTTCAGTGAAACAGTGGACAGCGCGCTGCGCGAGCAGGCTTCGCGCCCGACGGCCCGGGGCGCAATCCGCGTCACCGATGGCGTGGTGCCGATTTTCTTTGCAAAGGAGATCGAGGACGCGCTTGCCAGCGAGCAGGCCGGGCGGCCGATTTTCAAGGCGGTGGACTGGATCGAGATCATCGTGCCTGGCTCGCGAGATCGCGTGTCGTGCCCGGTGCGCATCGAGCATCAGAAGCGATTCCCGGAGCAATGGGAGTCATACAAGCGCCAGGAGGCGCGGACCGTGGCGGACGGGACGCCGATCACGGAATGGCAGGGCATCCCGCGCACGCGGGCGATGGAGCTGCGCGCGCTCGGCTTCTATACGGTCGAACAGCTCGCCGAGGCGCCCGAGAACCAGCTTGCAAAGGCCGGCGGGGATGCGCGGCGCCTGCAGGAGCAGGCCGCGGCGTTCATCAAGTCGAACAGCGAACTGGAAGGGGAGCGGCGCCTGCGGTCGGAGCTGGAAGCGAAATTCTCCGAGCTGGTGGCGCTGAATCAGGAACTGTCAGGCCAGCTTACGGAGCTGCGGCGAAAGGTGGACGGCGATGTCACAGACGATCAGGCAGGCGGGGCAGGCGGTCGCACGCGCGGTCGGAATCGATCCGCCGACTAGCTTTGTCGGCTCCACCGAGGACACGGCCGCCCGCATGCTGCAGGCCATGCGGGACGCTGGCCGCGCGCTTGCGCGCCGCAACTGGGTTTGCCTGACGTTCGAGCACACGTTCACGACGGCGGCAGGGATCACGGAGTATCCGCTGCCGACCTCGCCCGCCTGGCATCACATGCTGCCGGGCACCGCCTGGGATAGGACCAACTTCAGCAAGGTGAAGGGCAACATAAGCCCGGCCGCGTGGCAGGCGGAAAAGGGATTCGGCCTCGCGGCCACGTTCTTCGCCCGCCCCTGGCGCCTGAAGGCGGACGACGCCCGGCAGCGCGTGTTCGCGCTGGTCGATGACCCGGCCGGGGCGTACACGATCGCCTATGAATACGTTACCGATCAGTGGCTGTACGACGGGTCGAACCTGTACTACGCGGACATCGCCGCGGACGCCGACCAGCCGGTTTTCGATGACTACCTGTTCGAGATGGCGACGCGCTGGCGCGTGCTCAAGGCCCTTGGGCTGCCGTACCAGGAAGAGCAGCGCGAGGCGGTAATCCTCGAAAATACGCTATTCGGCCAGGAACACGGGCGCGCAGTGAGCCTGACGCCGGAAAGCATCGAGTTTGCGATCAACATTCCCGAATACGGCTATGGCTGAGGCGGGCATCGCCGTCCAGCGGGCGGGCACGGCTCAGATCGTGAGCACGGCCGGGCCTATTGGCGGCTGGAACACCCGCGACGCCATCGACGGCATGGCGGCCGAGGACGCCATCCAGCTCGACAACCTGTTCCCGGCGGTCGGCAAATGCGAGCTGCGCGGCGGGTACGAGGACTACGTATCAAGCGGCATCGGCAGCGACAACGTCGAAACGCTCGGCACGCTTGTTGTCGGCAGCACGGAACACTTCTGGTGCGCGACCGACGCGAAAATCTACGAGATCACGAACGGCGGCAGCCCGGCGGACCGCACCGGGGCGGCTACGATCACGGTGGACCGCTGGCAGTGGACCGTGTTTGCCGACTCGACAGCGCCGACAGCGCCGACGCTGTTGCTCGTCAATGGCACCGACCAGCCGCTGAAGTGGACCGGCTCCGGCAACGTCGCAAGCTGGTCGCCGACCGGCCCGACCGTCACTAGCCTGATCGGCGTGCACGTGTTCAAGAATCGCGTGTATGCCTGGGAAAAAAGCGGCCGGGACTTCTGGTTTGGCGCGCTCGGCGCAATCCCGGGCAGCATGACGCGCTTCCCCTTGAGCGGCATCCGCGGCGCGCAAGGTAATCTCCTGTTCATGGCTACGTGGACGCGCGACGGGGGCGCGGGGCCGGATGATTACGCGGTATTTGTGACTGATGCCGGCACGGTCATTGTCTACGCAGGCACAGACCCCAGCAACGCCGCAGCGTGGTCATTGGTCGGCGTGTATCAGATCCCGCGCCCGCTCGGCATCCGGGCATGGGCCAACGTGCTCGGCGACCTGCTGATAGCAACGGAATCCGACTACGTGCTTCTGTCCGAAGCGCTGGCGAAGGCGGGCGTCATGACCGAGGCGACCAAGATGGCCGGCGCCATCACGGCTGCGGCTGCGCTCTATCGGTCAAACTACGGCTGGCAGGTGCTGGTGCATCCGCGCGGCCAGAAAATCATATGCAACGTCCCGCTGCAGACGAACGCGCAGTACCACCAGCACGTCATCAACACGCAGACCCGCGCCGGCTGCCGCTTCACCGGCTGGGATTTTCGCTGCTTCGCGGTATTCAACGGCAATCTGTACGGCGGCGGCACCGGCAAGGTGTACCGCTGCGATGAGGGCCGCGTGGACGACGCGACAGGCGCGGCCGTGGCCATCCAGGTGCGGGCGAAGCAGGCATTCACGGCGATGGGCGCGCCTGGCCACGTGAAGCGCGTCACAGCCGTCCGCCCGCTCCTGCGCGTATCGGAAACGCTGACGGCGACATACACGCTGGCCGTGGACTACGCGGACAAGGACGGCGTCACGGTGGCGAGCTCGGGCAGCGCGTCGAGTAGTCCGGCATGGGACGACCCGTTGTGGGACGTCGCCTACTGGTCGCTCGAAGCGCAGGCGGCGGTGCAACGGAAGTGGCGCATGCTGGGCGGCCGAGGCGCGGCCTTCAGCGTGGGCATCACGGTAGACATCAAGAATCAGGCGCTGGAATGGCTGTCCACGGATTACTTAGTCGAAGCCGCCGGTCGAATCTGAGCGGCCGCATCCTGCACGACGCCGAGGACTGGGCGATGCGGCTGGTCTGCCGCGTGCTCGACATGCAGCCGCAGGAGTTCGGCGCGTCGAGAAGTGTGGGCATCGTGCACGGGGCGACGCTGGTCGCTGGCGTCGTGTATCACGACTACCGGCCACAGCACGGGGATTGCCAGATCACGATCGCCGCGACGTCGCCGCGGTGGGCGGGGCGGGAAACCATCGCGTATCTGCTGCAGTATCCGTTCATCGAGCTGGGGTGCCGCCGGATCAGCACGACCGTGCGCAGCGACAATGCCCGAGCGCTCGACATGAATGTCCGGCTTGGGTTCGTCATCGAGGGCGTGCGCCGGCATTTTTTCGGCCCGGGCGTGGACTGCATCGAGTGGGGTATGATGCGGGAAGAGTGGCAACGCGGACCGTACAGGTGGGAACATGGGTAAGCCGAAAGCACCGAAACTGCCAGCGCCGCCAGATCCGCAGAAGCTGATCGCGCAGCAGGCGCAGGTAAATCGGATCAACCAGACCACGCCGTTCGGCTCGCTGACGTTCAGCGGCCCGAACCGCTCCGACGTGTCGCTCGCCCTATCGCCGCAGTTCCAGGCGCTGCTGGACGCGCAGGCCGGATTCGGCACGGACGCCGCGCAGCGCGCGCAGCAATTCTTGGGCGCGACGCAGTTCGCCCCGGCGGCGGGGCAGAATGTCGATCAGATCGGCCGCGCCATGTTCGACCTTGGCGCCTCGCGCGCAATGCCGTTCTTCGACAACCAGGAAGCCATGCTCATCGACCGCCTTGAGCAGTCCGGCAATCCGGCCGTGGGCGCAGCGCTGTCGCCTGGCGCCGTCAGCGAACGCGACCTGTTCAATAGGAACCGCAATAGCTTCCTGTCGGACCTGGCGCTGAACAGCATCACGCAGGCCACCGGCCAGCGAGGGCAGTTGCTGCAGCAGGACTTGGCCGCGAACCAGGGCAATGCGCAGCTCGCCGCGCTGCTCGGCAACGCAAGCCCGGTGCAGGCGCCCGGCCTCAATTCATTCTTCGGCCCGCAGGGCGTGGACGTAACCGGCGCCTACAATGCGCAGCAGCAGGCGGCCCAGGCCAACGCGCAACTGCAGGCGCAGCAGCGGTCGAGCTTCCTTGGCGGCCTGTTCGACCTGGGCGCCGCCGGGCTCGGCTTCGCCACCGGCGGCGCGTCGTTGCCGTTTACGTCGATGTTCAGCAGCATGCAGAAAGGCGGCAGTCCGCTAGGGCTGGCGCAGTATGGGGTGTTCTGATGCCGGTCAATCAGTTCGGGCAGACGCCCATTGACCCGCGCGCGCAGCTCTTGCTGGGCCGCGCGCTGCGCCCGGAGCCCATCGACACGGGCATGAGCCTGATTGGCCGCCTCGCCGCGCTCGGCATCGGGCAGCAGCAGCAGCGGACGTTCGAGCAGGGCATTGCCGAAGCGCGTCTCGGCTACGCGAACGCATTGCAGCAGGCGGGCACAGACCCGAGCGCGCGTCTGGCCGTGCTGTCGCAGGCCGCGGCGTCGCCAGATCCGGGCGTGCGCGCCGATGCGCTGTCTCAGATCGCGAAGCTGTCCGAGCGGGAGACGCAGATCGTCAGCGCGCCAGGCGGCGGGCAGGTGGCCGTGCAGATGCAGGGCGGCCAGGTGACGGGCACGCAGCCGATCGTGCAGGGGCGCGCAGCTGCGCCGACGATCCTGAAGTTCAACGACGGCGAGAATGAGCGCTCGTTGATTTTCGACCCGAACAGCGGCGGGCTGGTGGACCTGGCCACGGCTCCACGTGAAACATTGCAGCGCATCCTGCCGCCGGACGTGTTCCAGCAGCAGATCCAGCTCCGCACGGCGCAGGGCGAAGCGGAAGGCAACGCCGCCGCGCGCGTGGCGCAGGTAGGCGCCGAGGCGACAGCTCGGGCGGAGGCGACGGCGGACGTCAAAGAGCGTGGCGCGCTTGAGGTGAAGGGCCGGTATCAGGAGCAGGCGCGGACGATACTCAGTCAGATCGAGGCGGAGATTGCCGCCGCCGGCCCGGGCGGCGCGCTGTCGCCGAGCCAGAACGACAAGATCGAAGGACTGCGCACCGCCGCGGCCATCGCGCTTGCCCGCGCTCAGTCAGAGTCGCCGGAGCAGGAGCCGAACAGCGACATCGTGCAGGGCCTCAAGGCGATGATCCCAGGCAGCATCAAGGGCGCGGCCGGCATCACTGGCGGCATTGACGCGGCCTACGCGCTGGCCGGCGGCCGCCCGCAGGCCGCCACGCCAGCCGCGAAACCGCCGCAGGAAATGACGGACGACGAGCTGCGCGCGGAGATCCAGCGACTGCGGGGCCGCAAGTGAGCTCGGCCGAACGCCGCGCCCTAGAACTGGAACTAGAGCTACTGCGCCGTGGCGGCGAGCAGCCGCAGGCGCCGCAGGAGTCCGACCTGCGCAGCGGCGCGCGCGCGTTCGCGCAGGGCGCGACGTTCGGTTTCCAGGATGAAGCCGCCGGCCTGATGGGCGCAGCAGCGTCATTGGTTGACCCGCGCGTATCCGCGGGGCCGGGCGAAGTGTACCGCGACATTCAGCAGGCCGAACAGGCGGCGCAGAATCAGTTTGCCGAGCAGAATCCGGGGCAGAATTTAGCGCTACAGGTAGCAGGTGGCGTGCTCAATCCGGCCAGCAAGGCGACGATGGGCATGGATCCGCTGAAGGCGGGCGCCATTGCGGGCGCAGTAACGGGCGCGGGCAACGCGCAGGGCACGGGCGTTGCGGACACAATCGGCGGCGCCGCGGTCGGCGGCGGCACCGGCCTCGTATTCGGCGCCGGTGCGCAGCTCGCCGGCCAGGCATGGAATCGCCTGGCGCCGGGCGTCCGCGGCCGGATGGTCGCGCTCGCGAAATCTACCGGCATGAGCCCGCAGCAACTGGCCGAGCGCCTGCGCGCCTTCGGCCCGGCCGGCACGCTGGCAGACATCAGCGACAACACGCGGGACGCGGGCGGGACGCTGGCCGCGCGGCTCGGTCTCGCGAAGCAGCGCATCCAGGCGTACGAGCGGCGGGCGGAGCAGGCGTTCGGCCGGCTGATGCAGCCCATCATCCGCGGCATGGGCAGCCGCGCGCAGGGCGTGCAGACCGAGGCGCAGCTGCGCGCGGCGCTCGAGCAGCAGGCGAGCCCGCTGTACGAGCAGGCATTCGCGCAGCCAATCCAGATGACCGATCGCCTGCGCGACCTGCTGCGCCGGCCGGAAGTGCAAAGCGCGTGGCGCCGCACTCAGCGCGTGGGGGCGAATGACCTAGGCGTCAGCCTGGACGACCTGCGCAGCGGCGCGCTGCCGTCGTTCCGTGGCTGGCAGTACATCACCGAACTGCTGTACGACAAGCAGGCGGCACTGTTTGCGAAGCAGGCAACCAAGGAAGCCCGCAACGTGCGAGCGCTGCGGCAGGCGCTGCTGTCCGAGCTCGATGCGCAATCGCCGGCCTTCCAGCAGGCGCGGAGTATCTGGAGCGGCGCCAAGACGGCGGAGGATTCGCTGGCGGCCGGGGAGTCATTCCTGCGGGACAGCGTTGACAAGGTAATCGACACGGTGCAGGACATGGACCCGGGCGATCTGCCGTTCTACCGCATCGGCGTCGGCCGCGCACTACAGGCGAAGCTCGAGACGCTGAACGACAATGCCGACATCACCCGCGCCCTGCGCAATCCAGCGTTCCGCGCAAAGCTGCGTACTGCAATGGGAGACGATGCGCTCGCGGCGGATTTCGTCAACAGCGTTCGCGTCGAGCAGGAGTTCCAGAAAACCTTCAACCAGCTATCGCGGCAGTCCGCGACGGCCGGGCGTCAGGCGATGGCCGAGCAATTGACCGGCGCCGGCGTGGTGGGCGACGTCACGAACGCCGCGGGCCAGGGCCTGTGGGACACGGCGCGGCAACTCCTGCGCAATGCCACGGGGCCGCGCGAAGCGACCATGCAGACCCTGGGCGACTTGCTGACGACGCAAGATCCGGCGCGCCAGCGCGTCGCGATCGCACTGATGCAGGAACAGCCCGAAATGATGACGCCGGCCGCGATGTCGCGGCTGTATTTCCTACTTGGCCAGCAGGCCGCGAATCAGCGAGGGCAGCAGTAATGCCGTGGAGCGCAGGAACCTATGCCCGCCTGTACGGCTTGGCCGGATGGGTGGATGACCGGGACGCCGGGACAAAGATTCTGGCCACGCGGCACGACAGCCATGACCAGGACCTTGCGGACGGCATCAACGCATGCCTGAAGAAAGACGGCACAAACGCAGCGACCGCCAACTTGAGTGTGGGCGGGTTCAAGATCACGAACCTGGGCACGCCGAGCGCCGGGACAGACGCCGCGACGA